>NZ_JAMYSA010000089.1:0-25566 GCF_040321735.1 Mesorhizobium sp. M0293 | reverse complement strand
ACCCTCGGGAAGAGCCGGGTGCGGGAAATCCGCCCGCCCGGATCTGTGAGGGCGAAAGCCGAATGGCTGAGCTACTCGACCACGATCCTAAAAGGCGGCGAAACTCCTCGTCATCGCTGTCACTTTTCCATGCATTTATGAATCGGCAGACGATCTGGAGATTGCCGTCTTCGTAGTGCCCGTCGCTGTCGATCCGGTCGACAGAAGGCATGAGCGCCTTGTCCGCGTCCGACCCGCCGAAATCGAACGGAATGCCCGACAGCGCACAGCGGTTTTCCTGAATATCGAGCAGCCACGCGATCAGTTGCTCTATGCGCGTAGGCATTGGACACCCGCAGGCCCGTGTTCTTTACACAGTCAGGCGAGTCGGGAACATTATTTCCCGCCAATGCGTTTCATGATCCTGAAAGGGACGATTTCTTTTGGAGGCTGGAAATGCGCAGCTTCGAAATGGTCGATCTGCTTTACGTGGTCGAGGATTGTAAGCGCGATCGAGTGGTCGGAAGTTTCGTGTCGATGGCTGAAGGCGTGGAAGAGTTGCGGGTGCTAACCGGCGATTTCGTGTCTTCGGATGATCTGATGGCAAATGCTCTCTCAACAGTAGCGCTTGCGCGAGGCTGCTCGGTTTTGTTCGACGAACAGGCAGGCTAAAATCCTTGAGGCGACGGCAAATAGAGTAAGTAATTCAAATTGTTACGCAACAAAATGGCGGAGGAAGTGGGATTCGAACCCACGGTGAGCTTGCACCCACGCCGGTTTTCAAGACCGGTGCCTTAAACCGCTCGGCCATTCCTCCATCGTGACTTTTCAATCACTTAAGCGCTATGCTGTCGGCCGGTTTTGACCTGTTGGGACCAGATTGGCACCGAAGGCGTTGCCGAACGGTTCGCGCGTCATTCCTGTAATGCGGCATTAAGGGCTGCGTCAACCACTGCTGCGGCACCTTCCTACTGTCCGGGCAGCATTTGGCGGATCGTACTGGCCACCAACGACAAGGCCAAAGCCTTGGCACTGGTGCGGTCAGTGACCCGTAATGGGTCAATCAATTTGGCACTGCAATTGCATTAAGACGATTGTGGGTTGGGGAAGGGCCTGTCGCCTCGCAAATGAGGCGGCAGGCCTTCGCTTAAGCGGCCTCGTCGATATGGCGCACACATGACGGCCATGTCGCGTGCCTGGCGCGCCAGACCGCGCCAGCGAATCGACGCGATTCGTGATCGCGGAAGGTTAGCGCGCCGATTGTTTCTTGGCGTGTGCGGCGACTGCACAGAGGAAGGCCAATGCGGCGGCATCGCAGGCCGTCCGAGATGGGCCTTTGGCGAAAAGCACGGCGTCCGCAGCTCGTATCGTTAAGCCATGCTTTTTGGCGAAAGAGGTAACTTCGTAAGGCTGATCATCTTCAGATAGATGGCCGATGCCGAAATCGTAATTCATGCGACTACATCCTCCCAGTTCGCTACCTTTTCCCTCCTCGCCCTGAGGCAAAGTTAACAGCCGGCGCGTCGCGCGAGTCTAGCAATTAGGGATTGTGTAAAACGATATAACTCCGCACCGACTACATCTTGTTGTTGCCGATGATGCCGGCCTCGCCGTCGGGCAGGGAAGCGGTCACTGTGGGCGACGCAAAGCCGTGACCGTTCAGGAGTGCCGACACGGTAACTGCGTCACAATCTTGCCCGGTTCTGGCCACAATCGGTTAATACCGTGATAAACAATTCCTGCGCACAAAGGACCGGGGTTCAAGGCGTCGTTATGTTCGGCGAGTGAGTGTTTCGGCTCCTCTGATGCTTGAACGCGGCGTGTCAGGTCGAGACTGAAGGGGACATCAGGAAAATGCAGGCTGTGACGCACCCGCGTCTTCGTCGCGCTGCCACAGTCGCGTTGTTCGCCATGTCGGCCGCCTTGCTGGCGGCTTGCGCGTCGCAGCCTGAGCCGAAAGCAATGGTCTACAAGAAGACCCGCTCCAAGGAATATTTCTCCGAATCCGAATATGGCGTGAAGGCAAGCCCACGTGTGTTCTCCCAGAACGGGCGCATGCAACGCGGCGGCGGCAGGGATCAGCTCGGCAAGCCCTATCAAGTCCGCGGCAAGTGGTATTACCCCCGGGAAGACAAGCGCTACGCCAAGGTCGGTCTGGCCTCCTGGTACGGCGACGCCTTCCACGGCCGGCTTACCGCCAATGGCGAAGTCTATGACATGACGCATCTGACGGCGGCGCATCCGACCATGCCGCTACCAAGCTATGCCCGCGTCACCAATCTCAAGACCGGCAGTTCGGTCATCGTTCGCGTCAACGATCGCGGCCCGTATCATGAAGGCCGCATCATCGATGTGTCGGAGCGCGCAGCCCAGATGCTTGACTATGCCAACACCGGCACCGCTCAAGTGAAGGTCGAGTATGTCGGCCGTGCACCGCTTGACGGCGATGACGACCAGTATCTGATGGCCTCCTACCACCCCGGCAACAGGGTGCCGGATCCGTCGGATGGGCTGCCGACCGGCGTCATGGTCGCGATGAACGGGCCTTCGCCAAGCCTGACTGCCGGCACTGCCGCCGTACCGTTTCCGGGTCAATTGACCGATTCCGGGGTCGTCCAGCCGGTCATGTCGGCGCAGACGCCGGCTTACGGCGATCTGGCGCTGCCCGATTTCGGACCGATCGTGCCGGAACGCCCGGAGATCAGTCTGCCGCGGCAATCGCCGTTTGCCGTGGCCTCGCTGTCCTATGCGGACGAGCGGGTCGAACGCGCCTCCAATGCCTTCGCCGCACTGGGCGGCGACGGAATGTCGCCGGCCGACGTCCTTCAATCGTGGAAGCGGCAGCCGCCTCCGGCCGGTCTGTCCACCGATTACGTCGCTGCGGGTTCGTTCGAGGATGCAGCGCAGGCCAAGCGCGTTGCCGCTCAGCTTGCCGCATTCGGCAAGATCGAGATCCAGCGTTCGGAACTCGATGGCGAGGACTGGTATTCGGTCAATCTCTATCCCGATGGCCAACGCAACCTGGATGATTTGCTGCAGGCAGCATGGTCGCATGGCGCGCCGGATGCGCTGGCTGTGCGCAACTGAGCGCAAGCCAGGCCGGATTTCCGTTGCACGGTTGATCCGCCGCGCAAAAAGCCTGATATCTTTCGCGGGCTTGCCGGCCGTGCCGGCCAATGGGTCGAACATCATGCAATTGCGCTTGCTCCAGCCTCTCGCCGGGCTTCTGATTTTTGGCCTGCTGCTGTTTTCCCAGGCTCCAGCCCGTGCGCAGCTGTTCGAGACCAAAGCCACGCAGGTCTTCATGATCGATGCCGAGACCGGGACGGTGCTGTTTTCGAAGAACGCCGACAAGCCGATACCGCCGGCCTCGATGGCCAAGCTGATGACCATGGAAGTGGTGTTCAACGCCATCAAGTCCGGCCGCCTGAAGCTCGACGATACGTTCGTGGTCAGCGAAAACGCTTGGCGCAAGGGTGGGGCGCCTTCGGGAACATCGACGATGTTTGCCAAGCTCAAGTCGTCGATCCGGCTCGAGGATCTGATTCAGGGCGTGACCGTACAGGCGGCCAATGACGGCTGCATCGTCATCGCCGAGGGCATGTCCGGGTCCGAGGATAATTTCGCCGCGCAGATGACCGAACGCGCCCGCCAGATCGGCCTCAAGAGTTCGACCTTCGTCAATTCGACCGGCCTGCCGGCGGATGGCCAGCAGACGACCGTACGTGAGCTGGCGCAGCTGGCCGTGCACCTGTGGCGCGAATATCCGGATTTCTATCGCTACTATGGCCAGAAGGATTTTACCTGGAACAAGATCTCGCAGAGGAACCGCAATCCGCTGCTGGCGATGGACATCGGCGCCGACGGCCTGGCGGTCGGTGCCAGCGAGACGTCGGGTTTCGGCATCGTCGGCTCGGTCAGCCACAACGGCACGCGGGTAATTGCGGCGATGAGCGGCCTGGCCTCCGACAAGGAGCGCGCCGAGGAGGCGCGAAAGCTGCTCGACTGGGGCGTCCGCTCCTTCGAGAAGACCGAAATCTTCGCCAAGGACGAAGTGGTCGGCGAGGCTCAGGTTTTCGGCGGTGCCAAATCCGGAGTGACGCTAAAGGCCAAAGGTCCGATCGACATCTTCCTGCCGATCACCAACCGCGACAAGCTGACAGCCAGGATCGTCTACAACGGCCCAGTTGCGGCACCGGTGGAGGAGGGGCAGCCGGTGGGTGCGCTGCGCGTCTTTATCGGCGATACGCTGAGTCAGGAGACGCCGCTTTTCGCCGCCGAATCGATCGGCGTCGGCACATTGCCGCAGCGCGCGCTCGACGCCGTCAAGGAACTGGCGGTCGGCTGGCTGCGCTAATGTATGTCGCTCAGAAGTGGCCCCGGTTTTGGGGAAACGAGATGCATAAAAGCAAAAATCGACGGCATGGACGTTTCGTCTAACGCGGACTATCTAGAGCGCTACAATCCCATTCATACATGGACAAGAAGGCCTCTCGGTTGGCACGCGGATTTTTCATCACCTTCGAAGGCGGCGAAGGAGCAGGCAAGTCGACGCAGATCGAGCGGCTGGCCAGGAAGATGCGCGCCAAGAAATACGATGTCCTCCTTACCCGTGAACCGGGCGGCTCGCCGGGCGCCGAAGCGGTCAGGCATGTGCTGCTTTCGGGCGCCGCCGAACCGTTCGGGCCGAAGATGGAAGCGCTGCTTTTCGCCGCCGCGCGTTCCGACCATGTCGAGCAGGTCATCCGGCCGGCGGTCGAACGTGGCTCCATAGTGCTTTGCGACCGCTTCCTGGATTCCTCACGCGTCTACCAGGGTGTCACCGGTGGCATCGATCTGGCGTTCATGGATGCGCTGGAGCAGGTTGCCATCAACGGCATGATGCCGGACATGACGCTGATCTTCGACATCGATCCGACGGAAGGCCTGAGGCGCGCAACGCTGCGGCGCGGTGCCGACGCAGACGCAGACCGCTTCGAAAAAGAGACGCTGGCGATCCATCAGGCGCGCCGCGAGGCGTTCCTGGCGATCGCCGCGGCCGAGCCGGAACGCTGTATCGTCATCGACGCGGCAGCCGATCCGGTTGCGGTCGAGAATGTCGTCACCGCCACCGTGTTCGCGGCGCTGGAGGCAAGAACGCCGTCGCGCAACAGGCAGGCGACGCCGGCATGATCTTCGAACGCATCGCCCCGGAGCAGCACGACACGCTGGACGGCGTGCCCGAGCCATCCGAAACGCCATTTCTGGTCGGGCACAGCCAAGCCGCCGGCATGCTCACCGCCGCCTACCGTGCGGGAAAGCTTCCGCATGCGCTGATCTTCTCCGGGCCGGTCGGCATCGGCAAGGCGACGCTTGCCTTTCATCTTGCGCATCATCTCCTGAAGCACCCGGATTTCGCGCAGGCGCCGGAGAGTCTTACCACTCCCGATCCGGCGTCGTCGCTGTTTCGCCAGATCGCCACCGGGGCGCATCCTGGCGTGCTGCATCTGACCCGGCCGCTGAACGACAAGACCAAGAGCTTCAAGACCGTCGTCACCGTCGATGAAATCCGGAAGGTCAGCCGCTTCCTGTCGCTGACCTCGCATGACGGCAGCTACCGGGTCGTCATCGTCGACCCGGCCGATGACATGAACACCAATGCCGCCAACGCCTTGCTGAAGAACCTTGAAGAGCCGCCGGCACGAACCTTGTTCATCCTGATCGTCCACGCACCGGGCAGCCTGCTGCCGACAATCCGGTCGCGCTGTCAGGTGGTGCGATTGACGCCACTCGACGCCGACGAGCTGATGGCGGTGCTGGAAACGGCGGAGCCGCCGCCGCCTGGCGATCCGGCGGCACGCGCGGCGCTGGTCGAGCGGGCAGGGGGCAGCGCCCGCAACGCCATCCTGTTGACGCAGTATGGCGGGTTGGAGATCGCCTCCACGCTCGACGCCCTGGTCACGGGAAGAAAGAGCGATGTCGGCGGCGCGTTCCGCCTTGCCGAGGCCGTGGCCGGCCGCGACCAGGCGATCCAGTTCGATATCTTCAACCGCCGGGCGCTGGATCTTTTATCGGACGCGGCTAGCCAGGCGGCGCTGGCGGGCGATCTCGCACGGGCCAAAACGCTGTCGGACACTTGGCACGAGGCGCTGGACGCTATATCTGAGACCGACACCTACAATCTCGACAAGAAGCAGCACGCCTTGACCATGATCGACCGCCTGAATTCTGCAATGCGAATGTGATGGGGTTTTCGGCCTCGGGATGGCAATCGCCGCCCCGATGCGATATCCACCGCCACGCCTTTCCATTCAGACATTCATGACGGTTCATTCATGTCACGCGACAAATTCTACATCACCACCCCGATCTTTTATCCGAACGGCAAACCGCATATCGGTCACGCCTATACGGTCATTGCAACCGACGCGCTGGCTCGCTTCCAGCGCCTGGACGGCAAGGACGTCTTCTTCCTGACCGGTACCGACGAACACGGCCTCAAAATGCAGCAGACGGCCGAGAAGGAAGGCATAACGCCTCTGGCGCTGGCCGACCGCAATTCGGCGATTTTCCGCGCGATGACCGAGGCTTTGGGAGGCTCGAATGACGAGTACATTCGCACGACCGAACCGCGCCACTACGAATCCTGCCAGGCAATCTGGAAAGCGATGGCCGCCAATGGCGACATCTATCTCGACCGCTACAGCGGATGGTACTCGGTCCGCCAGGAAGCCTATTTCGATGAAGGTGAGACGACGCTCGGCGAGGATGGCGTGCGTCGCGAACCGCTTGGCTCGCCCGTCGAATGGAACGAAGAGGAAAGTTATTTCTTCCGGCTTTCTGCCTATCAGGACAAATTGCTGGCCCTTTATGACAGCCGGCCTGACTTCGTGGGGCCTGCCGAACGGCGCAACGAGGTGCAGAGCTTCGTCAAGTCCGGGCTGAAGGATCTGTCGATCTCGCGCACCACCTTCAAATGGGGCGTGCCGGTGCCGGGCGACGACAAGCACGTGATGTATGTCTGGGTCGACGCCTTGACCAACTACATCACCGCCGCCGGCTATCCCGACACGGAGGCCGAGAAATGGCAGTATTGGCCGGCTACGCACATCATCGGCAAGGACATTGTCCGCTTCCATGCGGTCTACTGGCCGGCTTTTCTGATGTCGGCCGGCATCGAGTTGCCAAAGCGCGTTTTCGCGCATGGCTTTCTGTTCAACCGCGGCGAGAAAATGTCGAAATCGGTTGGCAACGTCGTCGATCCATTCGCAATGGTCGAGCACTATGGTCTCGACCAGGTGCGTTATTTCTTCCTGCGCGAGGTGCCGTTCGGCCAAGACGGCAGCTACAGCCATGACGCGATCGTCAACCGCACCAAAGCCGACCTTGCCAATGGTCTGGGCAATCTGGCGCAGCGCTCGCTGTCGATGATCGCCAAGAACTGCGGCGGCGTGGTGCCGGGGCGCGGCGACCTGACGGAAGCCGACAAGACGATCCTCGACCAGGCAGCGGCGGCTCTTGCCACGGCGCGCAAGGCGATGGCTGGGCAAGGCATTCATCTGGCACTGGCGGCGATCTTCGACGTGGTGGCGGAAGCCGACCGGTACTTTGCCGGCGAGGCACCATGGGCGCTGAAGAAGACCAACCCGGCGCGCATGGAAACCGTGCTGTGGACCACCGCGGAAGTCGTCCGGCGCGTGGCGATCTTGTGCCAACCCTTTGTTCCGGGATCGGCCACGAAACTGCTCGACCTGCTGGCGGCGCCGGCGGAGAGCCGCGATTTCGTGCATGTCCACGCGGACCATGCGCTGGTGCCTGGCACTGCGTTGCCCGTGCCGGAAGGCGTGTTTCCGCGTTATGTCGAACAGCCGGACGCGAAAATCTGATGCTTGTCGACAGTCATTGCCATCTGGATTTCCCAGATTTTGCCGAGGAGCGGGCGGCCATTGTCGCCCGCGCCAAGGCGGCCGGAATCGGCCGCATGGTGACGATCTCAACGCGCGTGAAGCGGTTTCAGCAAATCATTGAAATCGCCGAAACTTTCGATGAAGTCTACTGTTCGGTCGGCACCCATCCGCACAATGCCGCGGAAGAGCTGGACGTCACCACCGAAGAGCTTGTTCGTTTGGCTGCCCACCCGAAGGTGGTGGCGATCGGCGAGGCCGGTCTCGACTATTTCTACGACAAGGCGCCGCGCGATGTGCAGGCGCAAGCGTTTCGCAATCACATCGCCGCCGCGCGCGAAACGGGGCTGCCGCTGGTCATCCATTCGCGCGATGCCGATGACGATATGGCAGCTATTCTCGAGAATGAAACAGGGAAGGGCGCCTTCCCATTCATCCTGCATTGTTTTTCCTCGGGGCGCCGGCTCGCCGAAATCGGCGTCGCGCTCGGCGGTTACGTCTCGTTCTCAGGCATCCTGACCTTCAAGAATTCGGCTGAGTTGCGTGCCATTGCCGCCGATGTGCCGCATGACCGCCTGTTGGTCGAAACCGACGCGCCCTACCTGGCGCCCATGCCATTTCGCGGCAAGCGCAACGAGCCGGCCTATGTCGCCCACACCGCCAGGGTGCTGGCCGAAACAATCGGCGTCGGCGAGACTGAAATCGGTGGTCTGACGACGAACAATTTCTTCCGCCTGTTCGGCAAGATGCCGCGACCTCCCGAGCAAAGTGCTTGGCCCGAGCAAAGTGCCTGAACGATGACTGACCGGCTGCGCCTCACCATTCTCGGCTGTGGCTCATCGCCAGGTACGCCGCGCATCACCGGCGATTGGGGCAAGTGCGACCCGGACAACCCGAAGAACCGGCGCATGCGCACCGCCGCGCTCGTCGAGCGGATCGCGGCGAACGGCGGCCGCACGACCGTCGTCATCGACACCGGACCGGATTTTCGCCAGCAGATGCTGCTGGCCTCGGTCAGGCGTCTCGACGCGGTCGTCTATACGCACCCGCATGCCGACCACATCCATGGCATCGACGATCTGCGCGGCTTCGTCCTCGACCAGCGGCAGTTGATCGATGTCCATGCCGACACGGTGACCATGCTTCGGCTGCGGGAAGCGTTCGGATATTGTTTTGAGACGCCGCAAGGCAGTTCCTATCCGCCGATCGTCAAGCCGCATCTCATCGACCACGCCCGGCCGGTGGTCATCGAAGGAGAGGGGGGTGCCCTCACCCTCGAGCCGTTGCCACAGATCCATGGCGACATCATATCACTCGGTTTTCGCATCAGCGGGCTCGCCTATTGTCCTGACATCAGTGGCTTTCCGGAGGCCACCGCCGAACGGCTGCGGGGCCTCGACGTGCTGATCATCGACGCGTTGCAATACCGGACGCACCCAAGTCATCTGTCGCTTGGCGAGGCGCTGGAATGGATCGAGCGGCTGGCGCCAGGAAACGCCGTGCTGACGCATATGCATGTACCGCTCGACTACGCCACGGTGATGGCCGAGACCCCAGCCAACGTCGAGCCGGCCTATGACGGGATGGTGATCGAAATCCCTTATGAATCAGCGCGATGTGGATAGACCTTCATGAGGGTTTTCGGCTCCTTGGCGCAAATATCAGCAGCGTTCCGATCCGCTCATAGCCCATCCGAGGATAAAGCAGCGCGCCGGCGTGGGTTGAAGCCAGAACCGAGCACCTCGACCCACGCGCCCGATCGTCGTGCAACATTTTCGACATCAAAGCCTGGCCAATGCCGCGACGCCGGTGCGAAGGCTCGACCTACATGCTCGAACACCACGTGGCTCCCACGGCATCCAGGCTGCGCACGCGCCCAACGATACCATCGACTGCCACATACTGGCGGAACGGCGCGCTGTCGCCAAGCAAATCGTCCTCGATCGGCAGCCTGCGGATGATCTTTCCCAACTGCGCCGCCCGTTCGGCTGTCTGCACGCGTTCGACCCAAGCAACCGCCGGCGGGCTCGGAATCTGGCGCAATCGGTGGACGAAAAAGCCTTCGGTCCGAAGCAGCCGGTAGCCGAGAGCTTTGTAGGCGGTTCGTGTCGGCCCGTCCGGATCCTCGTTCGCGATCACAACGGAAACGGCAAAGCCCGGCCTTGCATGCTGCCGCACGATGGCATCGGCCTCTTGAGCGGCGATGTCATGGACGACCCATTCCTCGCCGCGGTAGTCGCGAGGATTCTTGCGCTCGGCGTCGCGCATCAGCCACAACGGTCCGACGCGGCTGGCCTCGTAAGGAAAGGTGCGGCTTCTGTCGGCGCTGTAGCCATGCACGAACACCTCGATCGCCGCTTCGATCTCTCTGTTGGCCATCTTCAGCCTAGCGTTGGCTATCCGCTCAAGGCAATACACCACAATTGGCTCAAGCCTATGAAAATCAGCGGCAATTTCCAGTTCCTGGCCGATGCGTCAGTTCCATAATCTATCTTATGCGACTTTCGGTCGCCGGCCTTATGGTGGTGGCGATCGATGTCTTTTGACTCATAAGTTGCGGTTTTAACCCATAAGTTGACTCGCCTCTCTTTCCGTCATGGAGCCAGCCGCCCGCAGAGTCTCCCCAGCTCTGACGTTGACCAAAACAAACTCCGCGACGCGAGTTTTTGATAAACACCTCGAAGCTTGGAGAACGGCGTCGGCCCGGCCAGGTCGAAGCTTGCTCGCTGGGTCTGAAAAGCGGCCTTCTTGGCGACTGTCCAGCGCGGCTAAAGTGCCTTGCAGTATCTTTTCGCATGCCCCGGCAAAAATGCCAGCATTCCACCGTTGTCTTCCCACGCCGACAATCGCCGACGAGTCAGCGTTACGTAACGCAGTCCTCGATTGTGGCAGCGTTACGTAACGAAATCCCCAATATTTACCAAGACGAAGAAAATCCGCTTGACCAAAAACCGTTTCTGTCTATGTTCCTCTTTCGTTCCTTCGTGGACGCCATTTGTTAACCACCGAGTAATGGGTTTGTGAAATCCACCGGTGGGTCGCTTTCGAAACGCAGGATGTGAAAAACATCATGACCGACGTGTCGACCATGACCCGAATAGGCAAGCGCCGCGGCTTCGTCGCCGTCCAGTGCATTGTCGCGGCATGGTCGATGTCGCGCCGCTGAACCGGACACTGGAAGCCGCACCCTACGAGTTTCAGCAAGGGAGCGAATCCATGACCACCGAGCGCAGCAATCCTTCTCCAAGGCAATTTCCGGCATCGTTCTGCCTTCTGGCAGGCCGTCGAATAGCGGACTGATTCCGCCTTCCTGATTTCCGTTTCCAAGTAACACTGACTGCGCGATGCGGGCATCGCGTAGAGGCGTTTCAAGGTCTCGCTCAGTTACATTTTGCGTTCGTGCCGTTCGGCCGCCTGTCCGACGGAACGAGGAGTCGCGTCATGGGTGTATCGCCACGTACAAAGCGTCCGCCAGAGGATTGGCAGCCGCACGATTTCGCGCTGTTTCGAACCAACGTCCCGCACAGGACTCCAGAGCCGCCCCTCGCCCACTATCGACCGCTCGGCCGTTGGACGGAGCCGAGCGGCTTTCCGTCGTACAGGAGCGGATACTCGGTCAGCTACTGGGGTCCCGAACAGCTTTCTTTCCTGACTCTGACTGAGGTCAATCCGAGCGTGCGGAGGATTCGCGCGCGACCCGAGACATTCGAATGGTTCGACGGCAAGCGCTGGCTGGAGCACACGCCCGCTTTCGGCGTCTGGACCGACCATGGCTGCGGGCTGTTCGACATTGAATCGCCTGCGGCCCACCAGTCGCCGATGTCGCAGCTGCGCGCCAAGGCCCTCGCCCGGTCTCTCGCGCGCTCGGGAACCTCGTACAGGACGGTTCCGCGCAACGAACTCAAGATCCAGCCACGGCTGGGCAACTCCAAAGAGGTCAATTCCTGTTCAGGGCTCGTCTTCCCGGACGGAGAGGACAGCCGGGTTTTGATGGCGGCTCCAGCAGGCGGATCGGACACCGTCGGCGGGATCGCCATGCGGTCGCGTATTCCTGTCGGGAAAGCATTTGCCGCGATCCTCAACCTCGTCTGGCGGGGAGTTCTCGAGATCGACATGGGCACGGAATTCTCCCATGCCAGCATGGTGCGGAGACCGCTGCCATGACCGCCGTCCTGCTGCCTCGCGGCACTCTCGTCACGTACAACGACATCGCAGGGATGATCGACGGCCGCACGCCGGACCGGAGCGGCTATTGGCTCCGCCCGATCGCCGGCCGAGACGGCGGACCTACGATCCCGTTTCCTGTGAGCGACCGCCAGATCGAGGCCGGATATCTGGACGGGTCCTTCCGGGAAGGCGCCGACGGCGAATTGCTGGACGACAGCAATGCCCATCTCTCGTCGGTCGACACGACCAAGGTTTCCGACCGCGACGAGATGGTCGCGGCATACCGCCAGCGCATCATCGACGCGATCGAAGAAGAGCTTCGCTCGAATCCGCAGGGCTTCAAGCAGAGACGCAAGCTGTTCGCGCGGATCGCGGCAAGCATCCCTCCGCCGGAGGGCGTCGATCCGGTGCTCGGCGCCTCGGTCGAGCGCCACTACAAAGACTACAGGATCACCGGGTGCAGCACGGCCGCGCTCTATCCCCGCCATGGCTGGAAAGGAAACCGTGAGCAGCGCAAGCCCGACTTCGTCTACGAAGCCATCGAGCTCGCGATCGACAACAAATACAACGGCCGCGGCTCCCTGCCCGACGTCCAGACCGAGGCGATCTCCATCGCAAGGATGAACCTTCCGACCGACCTGTCGGACTACACGCACGGGAAGAGGATGCCCGACGGGACCGTGGAACAGGTTTCGATGATCCCGCGCCGCGAAGACGGCGGCATCCACTGGGAAGAGCTGGTGAGCTACGCGATAATCCGCCGGGCGATCAAAAAACGCTCGGCCGTCGACAGGGCGATCCGGATCCTCGGTCCCGAAGAAGGCAAGAAAGGCTTCCGCGTGGTCGCCAGCGGTCCTGTGGAAACCCGCGCGCTGGCGCTGGGGGAAACCGACGACTGCCACCTGTCCAGGCTGTTCGTGGTCGACGACGAAAATTGGTTCCCGCTCGGCTACCCGCATTTCACGGCCATCATCGACGTCGCCACCAGGTGCATCCCCGGATTCGAGATCGGCTTCATGCCGCCGAGCAGCGATTCCGTCGGAAGGTGCCTGAGGCACGCCATCCTGCCGAAGGACCTGTCGTGGGTCGGCAACCATCCGGACGGCACGCCGATCATCAAGAACCGATACCCGATGTTCGGCACCTTCAGCGAACTGAAGTGCGACCAGGGCGGAGGTTTCATCAGCGGGCACACGAGGGACAACGCCTACCGATGCGGAACATCCCTGACGGTCCTCCCGCCGGCGGCTCCCCAGATGAAGGGGCATATCGAGCGCTTTTTCGGCACCTTGAAACGCGGCGCCTTCGGAAGGTCGATCGGACTGCTGCCGAAGGCCCTCGTCGACGCGCTCTCCAAGTCCGGAAAGAAGGGCCGCAGGGATCCGGTGGTGATCACGCTGAGGGAACTCAGGCTGCTCCTGACGTTCTGGATCGTCGAGGTCTACCACCAGACGCACCACAGCGGCATCGGGATGCCCCCGCAGGAAGCCTGGGAGATCAAGACGGCCCAGAGGTTTGTCCCGCCTCCCCGGCCGAAACGGGAAATCGACCTTCTCGTCGGCAAGTACGAGCCGTCACGCGTCATTAACGCGAACGGGATCAGGATGTTCGGCCTCGAATACAATTCGGACGCGCTCGGCGCCCTGCGGGACCGCAGCGCGGGCATCGACGGGATCATGCGCGGCGTCGAGATCAAGTACGACCCGTCCGACATCTCGGTGGTCTGGGCTCTGGCCGAAGACCCCCTTTCGCCCGGCAGGACCATCGCCGTGCCGGCCTTCTGCAAGCAGATGAAATACGCGAAGGGCCTCAGCGAATACCAGCACATCGTCATCAAGGCCCACGCGCGGGCGAAATCGAAACACAGGATCCTTTCAATGACCCAGCTCATGGAAGCCAAGCTCGACCTCGCCAGGATGGCCAAGGAAATGATCGGCGAAAGGAATACGAGCGGCGGCGCCGTCAAGCTGGCGCGCCACCTGAACGTCAACCGCGCCTATCTCAACAATCCCGAGGACATCGACGACGCCGAAGCCTCGAAACGGTTCCTCGCGCTGATGGACGAGGAGCCGATCGCCGACGAAAGCGCCGAAGCCAGCGAACCCACGGTCCGGAAAAAGATCTCGCCCCCGCCGTCCACGGAGACGCCCGACGAAGCCGTCGCGGAACCGATGGAACCTCTGGGCACCCGCATGCTCGCCGCCGAGGCCAGGATCGGCCGCCTGAACCTCGGAGTGATCCACGATGACTGAGGCCGCATCGTTTTTCGTTCCGCCGGGGATCGCCGCTTATGCCGACGCGGGGATGGCCAGCAAGGTCGCGCAGGCCAGAATCCGGATGCGCAAGATGCTGGTGCCTCACCTGCGCTTCAAGAAGGGACTGCAGGCGGCCTTGACCGAGCACATGGCTTTCGCCCCCTCGCCCAGCGCCGAGGGGACGGCGCTGATGTTCACGGGACGCTCTGGGTCGGGCAAGTCGAAGACGTTGCGCTACTACGCGAAACAGTACCCGGCCGTGCGGGACGAGTCCGGCATGCACCGCCGCGTTCTCTACGTCCACGTTCCGCCCGGCGCTGACAAGTATGCGCTTCAGCGCCGCATCATGGCGGCCCTCGGCATTCCTGTAGACAAGCGCCGGACGTCCGACGAGCTTTCGCTCGACATCGCCTGGCATCTGAAGGAGCAGCGCGTCGAGCTAATGATCCTCGACGAGTTCAACCACATGGTCGACAACCGCAGCAACAGAACCCAGTTCCTGGCAGCGGACGTGCTCAAGGAACTTGCCAACTGGAATTGCTGCCAGATGGTCTTCGGCGGGCTGGCGAGCTCCCTTCTGGTGCTTGAGTCCAACCACCAGCTGCTGCGGCGCACGTTCAGCCGTTTCGAGATGAAGGGCTACGACTGGAACGTCGACGCCGAGCAGACCGAGTTCGTGCATTTTCTCGGCACCTTGGCGGACGAGATCGACTACTTCCACAGGCGGCCAGCGCTCGACGACATGGACCTGGCGGAGCGTACCTGCCGCGCCACCGGGGGTCTCGCGGGCCTTTCGAGCATCCTCACGTTCAAGGCGCTGGAGGTCGCGCTGACCATGGAATCCACGGCGCTCCTGCCGCGGCACTTCGAGGCGGCCTTCGACGTCATGAAGCCGATTGGCACGAAGGGAAATCCGTTCGTCGGCAAGGTGTCGTCCGTTTCGTTCCCCGAGGACTACGACGGAAAGCGTTTCCTCGAGGACGATGAAAGGTCGGGCCTGCGGGAAAGCACATCGAAGCCGAAGAAGTCGAAGGAGGCGGCATGACCGATCGGCTAGACCTCCCCGTCGAGACCTTCGCCGAAATGAAGGCATTCCCGCTTGCGGTCCGCCAGGTAGCCACGGAACCGCAACACGGCCTGTTCGGGAGGACGGTTGAGCGAAACCTTCGCGGCGATTTCGGCCGCTTCTGCCGGGAGATCGGCGTTCGTCCCGGACGGCAGGTGTTCAATCTCCCGGTGGAGGACGTTGCCCGCCTGTGCGCCGCCGACCTGTCGGTCCTCGAACACGCCTCTCCGCGGGTGGACGCGGGCTGGATTCACCTGCTTGGCCAGCGCTTCCGGAAGCGCGACGTCCGTTTTGGCAGCCGCCGATGGTGCCCGCACTGCCTCCGGGAATCCGGAACCCATCGCGCATGGTGGGACATCGGATTCGTGACGACCTGTCCAGATCACCGATGCGCCCTCCTCGAGGCCTGCCAGTGCGGCGTCAGGCTCACGTGGCACAATTCCCCGAGCTTCTACTTCTGCGCCTGCGGCAGGGAACTGGCCTATGCGAGGACGGAACAGGTTCCGGAGGCAGAATGCGCCTTCGATGCCTATGTCATCGGGCGCATCAACGGCGCGCCCGCCTCCGCGCCGTCGTTCCTCGATCGGGTGCCGATGGACGAAGCCGTCGAAACATGCCGCGAGATCGGCAAGTTCGCGCTCGACCCTTTTCAGACCGAACATCCGATGACCGGGAAAAAAGGCGTCCGCAGGGTGATGAACGCGGGCCTGGCCATGGTTCTGGGCCTGCCCGACAGTTTCCAAAATCTGCTCGAGCGCATCGAGGCCGAGCGTCCGAAGCAGCCGCCTGTCCCGGTGTATTCCGACGAGTTCAGATATTGGCTGGTGCACGGGCAGCCCGACGGCGTTGACGGCAACGTGTCCTGGCATCTGAGCGACTTCCTGCAGGAACGGCGAGCCAAGGAGCAGGAGCCGCCGCATGTGCCCTATGGCCATTTCACGTACGCCGAGGCCGCCGAGCAGTGCGGCATTCCGGAGAGACGGCTGCGGGTGATCCTGCGCCAGATGCAGGTGCGCCGGCGCGAGGCCGTTTTGCCCAAGCCCAAAAGCCTCGATCCCCATACCGTCTATCGGCTTGCTTGCGACATCCGGTCCGGGAAGAGCGTCAGAGAGGTCGCGCAGGAACTCGGCGTCTCTTCGGCGGACGTCAGGGAACTGGTGCGCCTGCATTTACTGCTGACCGTCGCCGACGCGGAGCAAGGCATGCCGTGCATCATCAGGGGAAAGGCAACCGAGTTTCTGATGAGCTGGCTGCAGAGCAAGGCCGCGGCCAACGGAGCTGAGCCGGGATTGCCGCTTCCGACTGCCGCGGCGGCTCAGGGGGTCTCGGTTGCGGAGATGGTGGAGATGGTGCGCGTGGGAAGTGCGAGAGTGGCAGGAACGGCCAAAGGAGCCGGATTGAATTCCATTCTCGTTTCTTGTCGAGGAGACCCTGATTGTCCTCGTACGCCCTCCCGTACGACCTGCCAGACGGGACATAGGGTCAAGGCTTTATCGACCCCGTGGGACAATCCACCAGTTCTGGCTTTGTCCCGAACGCCAGGTCCTCAACTACGATTATTATAATCTGGATTATAAAGCGCATGATGTTCGAGGCGTTTATCCTAGGCGCTAGCACTTTTTGGGTAATTTCACCCGGCATTGACTGGAATTGATCCGGCAGCGTCAAATCAGCCAACCGCTGGAAGCGCTGTCGGAAGAAGTTCGCTTCGCTTTCGCCGCCTAGATGCACCCCAGATGGTGACTTGCTGACGCGCATTCGACTCGAGTTACAAAGGCACGATTGATATGGCCGTAAAATTCAACGTACGTCAGAATGACGGTAGTCCAAGCGTAGCTGTGCTTGCGATGCTCATCTTGGGCGGCTTGCCTGCGTCTAAAAGTAACGTAGCCAGCGCACTACTTGACGAAATTCAGTATTGGCTGACGGAAGGATATCGTGGTTCGGCCATTCAAGACTCGCTTGAATGGCTTTGGGGTCAAAAACTAGTGCAAACCGATGATCTTGAATCGCCGCCGATCTATCCTCGTGCCAGCGTGATTTTCAGAAGTGAAAAGGGTGACTCTGCTGCAGCATCCAGCCAGAATTTGTCCAGCCGCGCTTAGTGGATGGCCTCGCCCAGATAAAGGAACGCCGTGGATCGGTCGCGGCTTCCATGTTCATTCCGCCGAACCTCGACGGTTCCAACTAAGGCACGGGTAACGATGAAAAACACCACGTTCGGTTTTGGTGACGAGGCAGTCCCGAAAGTGACGGCCGAGGAACAGTTCCAGAGGGCAATCCATGATGCCTGCGACTTCATCGTTCGCCTCAAGAAATGTGGCCTCAACATCGTGCTGCCCGAGGATGAGGGCCAGTGCCAGAAGCGGTTCGAGGCCCTGGTCAATTTCTTGGTGACAGAAAAAGGGTTCCCGGATGACCGCCCGGAATGGCTGGCGGACGAGATGGTGCAGCGGGCGGCCAGAACCATCGGCTCGCGCATCTACAGCATGCAGCAACACCTGCAAGAGCGTCCCGTGCAGCACTGATAAACGGATTTCAGTAATATCAAGGGTCATGAAGCTCAACCGACGTGAGCCCACTCTCGCATGATTGATGTGATTGTTTCGGGTTGGGCGATGAGCTTCTGCCAAGCCTCGCAGGCGGCGTCGATGATGGCGTCGTGGCCTTTCGAAGGCGGTTGGAGAGCCAGTTGGCGCGCAACCGGGTTGAGTTCCGGGGCTCGCGACGGCAGCAGCGGCGTGATGTTTCGTCAGAAGTTGGTATTGACCGTCCCGTCGCCACCCCTGACTAGATCGGGCCGAATGGCTATAACCGTACTGACCGCGGTCGACCAAGATGGTCTGCAAATACATTCAGCTTCGCCGATACATCAAAACTCGACCTGTCGGGACCAGCTGCAGCAAGTAGTCGAAGTCGCTGATGTTGCCCGTTAGAACGGAAAATCCCAATTTCTGTGCCTGCAGGAACAGCACGCAGTCCTGAAGCGCCCGCAGCCTGGAATCATTCTTGTAGCCCTGAAGGCGACAAAGCATTCCTGAGAGGAGCGCGGCTCGGCCCAGAACATCGGGATCCGGCGCAAAAACCCGATGGGGCGGCATATCCTTGATCACGGTCCTGATCTGCTTGATAGCTTTGGCCGAGCCCGAATGTTTCGGGTCGAGGACCCCCACGGTGTGCATCAGCTCCTGGATGGCTACGGTGGAATGATTGACCTGCCTGACATCGAGGAGGTCGGCAACTGCTTCAGGCGCTCGGCCTTGCAAACCGTCGATGTAGACGCAGGTATCCAGCAGCAGATCGTGCCCCGCCTCGGCAAGGTCGCCGATGATCGGCAGATCCTTGTCAGGACGGCGGCTTAATGTTTTCCGGGGATCAAATCGCGACCATCTAACAGCCGCCCCGAAGTCGAAATCGGCCAATTTAGAATCCAAGCTTCAGTGTCGGATCCACCGTTCCCCGTGTTTTCCTGAAGGTCTCGGCGAAGTTGTCTTCCAGAGCCACATTAGCCAACGCAAATTCGACGAGTTCGGTATCCGACGTCAGTCCGGTTCGAGCTTTGGCCTTCTTGATCAGATCAGCACTCACCCTCCCCGCAATCCTGCCGTCCTTCTCCGCGCGCAGGCCGGATTCTTCCGCCCTTTGCAGGACGGCGCTAATCCTGGCTAGGCGGCGCATCTGCAATTTCTCAGCCAGGTTGGGAACGGTTTTCGGCCGCTTGCCCACGGACCCTTGGCCGCGACGCACCCGCACAGCTGTCTTCGTCATCGGGGGTTCTCCGCACGTCCGTTTAACAAAAATCGATTTTAGACAACATAGCAGTCAAGGTGAATTTTTCAATGACCCAAAATCAAAAGGCGGCCCTCGGCCGCAACGCGTCACCGCCCGTCAGTAACAGGAGGCGAACGAGAGAAAGAGCGCAGGTTCGATCCGGTCGACGTCATCGGTCGCCTCCAGCGGGACATCGCCGCCCTGTAAAGCGACTGCGGCTGCCAAGAGTCACAGAAGGCTGAAAGATCTTCCCAGTGACCACAAGCGTGATCGGATCAGGTGGCTTTTCGCTTACGTGGCTTCCGGGCGGATTTCTTCGCCGCGACAGTAGCGGCGCTGGGCGTTCCCCGCCGACCAGGCACCTTGACGATCAACACTCCTCTCTCAGTTCCGTCCTTCATGAGATCGCCGACCCGTGTCTCGTACCACGTGTCCATGTGCGAGGTTGTGACGCGATGCTGCGACAGGTCGAGAACGAGCATTACCCCGAGCTTCAGGTTCGTTGTCTGATACATGAGGGTCTGTTCGCCGTAGAACTCGAGAAGGCTGTCGAATGAAGCGTCCTTGAGTTCCCGCTTTACCTCGATGGTCAGACGGTGCCGTCCATTGTCGTACCTTATGTCGGCCCGCCCCCCGGCTACTCCCTTGACCTCGTCTTGGATTGGCAATGCCGACGATTTGCCGTGCCGGAGGAAGTCCTGCTGGAGGTCCTTCTCGACAGGCAGGCTGTCGCCGTGTTGGAACAAATATGCCGAGAACCTGTCCTGCTCGATGGACGAGTCGAGTTTCTGCTCGAGGAAGATGCCAAGACTGAGCACCAACGTGTTGAAGTCGATACTCGCCTTTGGCCGTTTGTAGTCGGGAACGGCAGAAAGGCTAGCAGCCACTCGCTCGAGCATATCGATGACAGCAACGCTGGTGCGATCCTTGATCAGCGTTGCCATGTTTCCCGCAACCTCGTCGAGCAGCTGGTCCGATGCGGCCACGTCAGTGGCGCGTACCCTTCCGAGGAGTGCGGGTTCCAATGGGTAGGTGGAACCCGCGTCCGGAGGGAAACTTTCGTCCCCTCGGTAGACCCGCTCGATCGCCTCCTTCAGATCCCGCGTCAGATCGGCATCGAATTTCTCGGAATGCAGGCGAAACCACGCGGTCAGATGTTTCAGGTGATCGCGATTGCCGAACACCCGTGTTTCGAGTTTCGGCCGTATAACGCAGTCGACGCCGTGCGCCGACGCTCCGGCAAAGATGGATCTGTTCGCTTCGTAAGCGACGAGGAGATGCCTCTCGATCACGTTGATGGCATCGAGCCAGACATCCTCGGCGGCTCGCTCGATGAGGGCTACTAGGTTCCGGGATAGCGATACTAGCGCCGCTATCTGGCTTGCAATCGCGCCTAGTATCGGGTTCGGCCTTCCCGCCAAGGAATACTCCGTATAGGCGAATGCGTCCTGCTCAAGACTGGCGACCGTTTCTGCGAAAGCCGTCGGAACGGTCCTTTCGTGGAAACCGAGCAGAAGACCGATCGAGTTCTTGAAAAGACGAGCATCGTACCTGCTTTCACGTAGTGACGCCGCGCGGTCGAAATCCGACATCGCCATACGCAGGTTTTCGATCACCGTGTCCGTGTCCGATGCCTCTATGGCTCGCTGAAGTGAAAGCAGACCCAACTCGAAGCGGACCTGGTCCTCCGCCCCCTGGATTTCGGCCATTGTGACGAGAAACTGCGCAAGGGCTGGATTGCCCTTCTTGGCCGACAGGATGCCAGCGATGCGCGCGGCATGCGCGATATATGTCGAATCATCGTCCACTTCGGTGTCGATGAGGTCCGCCTCGAGCCTAGTAAGCCGTCCCGCATCATCCCTTGCTAGTGCAAGCGCACCCTTAAGCGCCGCATTTCTGAGCGGCACTGGTCGACCGCGGTCACCAGCAATCGCAAGGAATTGCCGGAACACCTTGGTCCCGGCCGGACCGTCGTCGAAGTTCAGGGAAAGGAGTCTGTCCGCGATGGTGTCGAGTTCAGGCCCGCGAGCAATGACACTCAGGACATTGGCTAGAAAGCCATCCACTGCGTCCTGGCGTGTACCTCGGTAGGGTAGCACAAGTTCGACGAACTCGTCGGCGTAGACGGACGCGCCATAGACAACGCCCTGCTCAAGCACGCGCTCAATCCCGCCGAATGACTCGACGTCCGGGACCATACCGCTGCCGAGCAGTCCTTCCATGATGTCGTCGTGGTGCATCTGCGCTCTACCAGAGGTATCCGTCCTCTCGATTCTCAATCACATTACCGCAAGGCACATGATCCAGTATTGCGTCGCTCTTTACGCCTGCGACGAATATCTGAACCGTCGGCAGGCTGTCCGAAAGGCCGGAGAGGCCGACGACCATCTTCGCGACATCCTTTTTCACCACCTCGTTGTTGCCGACGGAGTCGATGAGAAGTACGCCAGGATGCCGGCCGATCCCGCTCTTCTCGGCGACCTGGATCATGGCAAGCGTCGCCGCCAGTTTCAGCCGCATCCTTTCACCAGGCGTGCCCTCGCCAAAGTTTTTCTTTCCCCCACGCATCTGCAGTTCCATATGCGTGTTTCCCTTCAGCTGCACGCCTAGCAGATCTGTCAGGCCGAAGGCCTGAGCATATGTCAGCGCCAGTTCCGAGACCTTGGTGAGAACGGTCTCCTGTTCCTCTTCATACATCTTCTTCGTGGCTTTGATTGCCGCCTCGAGAAGATCGACTTCAGTCGCTTCTGTCTGCCGATCCGTCCCTACCATCAGGGTGAGTTCCTCGATCTGGGCATCCAATTTGACGAGTTCGAGCCTCCCGTCCGGCACTGAGCGGAGTTCATCGAGCTCCTTTTCCAGCTGTTCCAAAACTCGCGCCTGCGCGTCCCTGGCCTCTTCGAAGTCCGTGCTTTTCCGCCGTGCTTCAGCGAGACGCTTCTTGAGCTTGCCCGCGCCCTCTTTGGCAGATGTAACATCCGCGGTCAGCCGCTCTTCCACACCTTCAGTGCTGTCCGATTCCGGCCGTTCGGCCCGACCGCAAACGACACAGTCATGATTGCTGTGTCGCGTTTCGCGCACGTCGGCGGTGTAGGCTTCCTCGCAGCTTGGGCAGGATACCGGGTTCAGGCTGCGGAACACGTAACCTGCCGCCCGGTTCTCACGAAATGCATTCAGTTCCCGCGAGGCCGCGGTTAATGCCGCCTCGGCATGGCGGTATTCGGCTTCGAGTTCTTCGATGACCGACACATTCCGCCGCAGCTTATCCGCGTAGGAAGCGTATGCCGCAGTCGCCGTCGACACATCGGTCCGCAACTTGCCTGCGGAAGGTCTGTCGTCTGCTTCGGCTGTGATGACATCCCGCTTCTTCTGCAGTTCGTCCAGGCGGGACCTCGCCGCATCTGAAACTTGCCTCGCCTTCCGCGATTCCTGCTCGGTGTCGAGCCTGGCGCGCTTCTGCGCCTCCATGAGCTGCGCGCGTGTCGTGATCCATGGAAGGCCAAGATACATCTGCATGGCTCGTGTTGACTTGCCATGGGAGGTGTCGTCGCCTCCGAAGACCGCCTTCGGATCAGGGGAGATCCACAAAACTCCGAACAGCCAATTCCAGCCATGGCGTTGATCGACGCCCTTCCCATCCCGTTCGGCAATCACCTCGAGCGGCTCCAGACCAAGCTCGGAGAGGAAGAAGCTGTCCATGGCCGCCACGAAACCAGCCGTGTCAGGAAACTCCGCCACCACGAACTCCCGGCCTCTTGCCTGCTTGACGAGCAGCCCGGACCCGAGTTCCGCGTCAAGAAGCCGGACCTCGTACTCATCATTGTCCAGGCTGAAGCCGAGCGTGAGCGTTCGAAACCAACCGGACATATCGGATGGCAGTGTCCGTGTACCCGTCAACGCCCATCGGATGATCTTGAGAAGAGACGTCTTGCCCTTGAGGTTCACCTCCGACACGAATGCGTGCATCCCGGGTTCCAGGCTTGAGCGCGCAAAATCGATTACTTTAGTCTCGTAGTCTCCTGTCTTCTCCCCTGTGAAGGCGAGACTGCGGAGCTTGAGCCTCTTGGGGATGGCATGCGTGAGCTTCGGTTCGATCCCTAGCCGCTTGAGCAGCGCCTCGACGTCGCTCGCGGACTTGCCGGACTTCCTGGCGATCTCGGCAACCCATTTATCACGTGACAACGCACTCATGCTTCGAACTTCTCCAGCTTTGCCCTAACAGCTTCGGCGATCGTCGGAATGAGATCGTCGACCCGCGCGTCGTGGTATTCCTTGCGCTCGTGCTGCCGCTTCTTCAGAAGACTGCCGCCCATTCCTCTGGATAAGCGTAGCACCAGTTCCGCCCGCGCCGCATACCACTCGAATACCGGGTGCTCACGCAGTATTCGGTCCCGGAGGTTGAGGGCAGCTTCTGACAGCAGGAAATGCTGGGGGTTTGCAGTCGGGTGCTCGATCGTGATCGCCTTGGTCAGTCCGGCGGTCCCGAGCATTGTGAGCACGGTGTCGAGAGGCTCATAGGCGCCGAAGTACCTGCGGAGCATCGGAATTGACCGTTCCGAAGGTTCGTTGTCATCGAAGATGGCCCGGGCTGCATCGAGGAGGCTCGCGCCTCCCGTCTCCTCGTATTGAGCGACCAGCTCGTCGGCTAGGTAGTCCGGGTACCTGACCCAGAAGTCGAGCGCCTGCAGCCTGGTCTCGCCTTCGAATCGGCGCGGAAAGGCCGAACCCGTCGAGGGCTCTCCGTTATCGACGGAGCCTTCGACCAAAAGGAACAGAATGCGAACTGCGTCGCGGTACTCCGTATTAGCCATTTATGCCTCTCCCCGCTCCACAGTAGAGGCCCAAGGCAAAGGCAGTAAACCCCTGTTCGTCGTCTACTGATCAATACGGCCAAGGCTTCGAGGTCCGTAAACATATCGAAGAAGGACAGACGCTCGCAAAACCGCTTATCCCGTTCGCTCAGGGGACCACAACATCTTCATATAGCAGAATTGATGGCGGGCAGCCTGAAAGGTGCTCCGCAGCGCCTTGGCGATGCCGAGAAGCGGCACGACACGGCTCACAGCGGTGTCGTTCGATTAATGAAGTCACGATTCGGGTTAGGCAGTCACGGCCGCCATACGGCGACCTCAGATTATTCGGCGGCGATCGCCAGCGCCCTGCCTTTGGAGGGCGGAGTTAGCAGCCTGGGCAGTTTCGCATAGGGATTTGGATAGCGGCGGCCTATCCGGCGCTCATCGCCGGGCCGCCGCGGCGCCAGCACTGGCCGCACTGGATTTTTCGGGCGTATGTACTCGCAAGGCTCCTCGAATTCCCTCCCGCCGCTGGTGAACCCGTCGGAATAGGCCTGCGAGGAGGTATAGGGCGACCTGCAGGGACTGCTCCGTGTGCGGTGCGCAGCGGACCCGTGAGACCAGCCCGTGGCATCAGGCCGCGACGCTCAGTCGGCGGCGAACGTCCTCGACCCGTCTCACGGCCTCGGCAGGCGTGGCGAAGACGACGCTCGCCGGAATGCGCAGGACCGTGTAGGTCTCCGCATGAATGACCTCGTCGCGCGCGGCATCCCGGGCCATGGCGTCCGGGCTGCCGTGCCACGTTGCCCCGTCGATTTCGACCACGAGTTTGTCGTCGATGAGGAAATCTCCCCGGAACTGTCTCCATGCCGAGCCGCGCCCGATGCGCAGTTGGCCAAGCCCGATCTGGGTCCGTAGCTGGATGCCGTCTCCCTTGATGCAACCGGGACCGACCGTCATCCCGTAAGCGGAAACCATGGCGTCGAAGAAGGCCTCCTCCGCGGGCGACTCGCAGCTCCTGCGCATGTCCTCGACGGTAATCGGCTTGTTGAGGCGGGCCTCGATTTCCGCCTCCTGCCTCTTGCGTTCCGGCTCATCGCGAATGTCGCTGTAGACCGTCCAGGCGATGAGGCCGCCCACAGCGAGAAGCGGCCAGAAGACCAGCCCGAGAAGCATGAAAACAGCGGCCAGAAGGCCGCGCTGGAAATAGGTCATGAAATTTCCCTTGCATGTGTCGCAGGAACGGATGCCGACAGTGGACCGGCCATCCGGTCTGCGCAATCCTTGTCTGCTCAGGGCCGGGCCGCCCGCGCCCGCTCCCGGCGAACGCCACGGCCTGTTCCGGAAGTCGGCCCTCCTATCGGCACATCGGCGATGACCGGGGGAGCAACAGACCGATCTCTTCTGATATCACGCATGCCCAGCCTGTCTGGCCGCCAGGCAGATCCACGCCACCCCTGCTAGAAATGTCCGAAGCATTCTGTGCAATGGCCAAACATCGAGGAAACCGCGCGTCGCAGTGTCGGACACCTGCGGCGCAAATTCTACGACCTGCATATTAGCGGGATCTCGCAGGCCGCGACGGTAACGATCATCGCCATGACCGAATTGTGGAAGGTCGAGGACGAGGTTCGCGGCAAGGATGCCGGAAG
>NZ_JAMYSA010000088.1:0-25687 GCF_040321735.1 Mesorhizobium sp. M0293 | reverse complement strand
CCTCGGCCTGGTGCCGGGCGCCGGGGCCGAAGCGCTTGGCGTGGCCGTTGTCGATTCGGGCGCCGATTTCCAGACCATGGCCGACAGCCTGGCGCTTTACGGCGACACCGGCGAGGCGGCGAAAGCGGCGGGACATTATGCCGAACCGGAACTCGTTGCGGTTGCCGACACCCAGTCGGTCGCCGACGCGAGGATTCGCGCGATCGCCGAGCGGCTGATGAGCGGGCTCGGCCTGCGCGACGTATTCTCCATCGATGTCAGGGTCGAGGCCGACGACACCGTCCATCTCATCGAATTCGAGGTCTGCCCCGGCCTGCCTTGCTTCGATTTCCGCGCCTATTGCCGCCAGCAATGGGGCCTCGAACTCGTTGACGCCATGGCCGAAACCGCGGCAAGCCGGCTGATCGGCCAGCAGCGCTGCGTTTAGACGGCCCAACCGAACGCCACCAAGCGGAAGCGCTCGCCAGTGACGAGCACTCGCCACGCCACGAGAGCTATTAACTCACGGAATAGCGTAGGCGGCCCGATCGGCGGAACCTATCCCTACGGCATTCGCTCGAACGCCTGCAAAGACGGATCCATCCTGTCCCAGTCATGGCTGCGGATCGTGTAGGTGACCACCTGCGGTTCGAAAACACTGGGGTCGTCGAGGCTGGTCGCATTGATCGCTATGAACTCCGGCATAGCGACAAATGTCAGGTAGACCGGTGTCCCGCATGTTGGGCAGAAGGCGTGGATCTTTTCATTGCCGCTGGCGCCCGCCACCCGCCAGGTGCTCGCTTCGCCGGTGATTGCCATATCGGCGCGCCGGCCGAAGGTCATGTAGGATCCGTGGCCCGTGCCTGAGCGCTTTTGGCAATCTATGCATTGGCAGTGATTCTGGAAGATCGGCTCGCCGCTGGTCTCATAGCGGATCGCGCCGCATGCACAGCCGCCGATATAGCGCTTGGTCATTGTCATTCTCCACTGGCTTTGGTTCTGCTGTCGAGCGGCATCAGGCCGATTTCGGCTTGGCGGAAATATCGATGCCGCTGCCGGTTTCGAGGAAAGATTTCAGGCTGGACAGCACCGCTGGCCATCCCTGGCTGATGCCTTTCGCCATGCCGCTGCCGGCTTCGAGTTCGTCATGGGTGACGGTCAGCCGCACCATGGTGTCGTATTCCTCGATGCCGAACGTTACCCGGCTGTACTTCGACGGATCGTCGGCCTGCGAAGCGTTCGCCCAGGTGATGACGAGACGGGTCGGCGGCGAGATCTCGACGACCTTGCCGACGAGTTCGAGGGTCCGTTCGTCATTGGCGCGGATGTGTTCCCATTTCGAACCCGCCTTCCAGTCGGAGACGTTCTCATGGCCCCAGTAGCGCCTTGCGACATCAGGCTTGATTATGGCCTCGAACACCTTTTGCGGCGTCGAGCGGATATAGGTCACGTAGACAAAACTGGTCGTCTCGTTGGTGGTCATTGGTCGTCTCCTTCGAGTTCTTGTTTCAGGTCGTGCAGCAGGCTGAGCCGCTGGCGTTCGAATTTCCGCACCCAGCGCTCGTAGACTTCGTGCAGCGGCACGGGGTTGATGAAATGCAGCTTCTCGCGGCCACGCTTGACCGTGCTCACCAGATTGGCCGCCTCCAGCAGGTCGAGGTGCTGGGTGGCGGATTGCCTGGCCATGTCCAGGTGTTCGCAAAGCTGACCGAGTGTCTGCCCGTTCTGCTCACACAGAAGGTCAAGCAGCCTCCTGCGTGTCGGGTCGCCTAGCGCTTTGAAAACCTTGTCGGCGTCCATCGTCCTCACTCTGTTGTGGGGTTATAATATGCAGGTAAATACCTGCATGTCAACCTGCAGTTCGCTCCGCATCGCAATTGCTCAAGCGAAGGCTATTGGGACAGTCGGTCGTTCGACAAGCCGCGCGTCGGCAAGGCTCCGCAGCTGGCAACTGCTGCCTGGCAGGCCACCATGGAGGATACGGGAAGTGAGCCTGCGCGGCTTCGCTTGAAGCGCGGTCAGGCTCTATCCGGTCTTGAGCATGATCTCCGGTGAAAACCGGATACCACTTTCCGGAATTATGGTTCGGTGGACCTCAGGCGCCCTCGACCAGCACGATTTCGCCGTCGGCGACCTTTTGGCGGATGGCGACGGCGCGCTGGTATTCCGGCGAGTGGTAGCAATCATGCGCGGCGGCGAGCGATTCGAACTCGATGATGACATTGCGTGCGCGGCCCGGGCCTTCAGCCTTTTCATGCTGGCCGCCGCGCGCCAGGAATTTCGCGCCGAAGCGCTCGAAGGCAGGCTTGGCGGCGGCGACATAGTCCTTGTAGCCTTCGACGTCGCGCACATCGACACGGGCGATCCAGTATCCCTTGGGCATGTCTTGTCTCCGAACTTTTTCTTGGGAAATTATGCCGAGCGCATTTCGTCAAGGATGGCTTCGGCCGCTTCTCGTTTGTTGGCCGCCGCGACGATAGGCCGGCCGACGACGAGGTGGCTGGAGCCGTTGCGGATTGCCTGGCCCGGCGTCACCACGCGCTTCTGGTCGCCATGGTCGCTGCCGGCCGGCCGGATGCCGGGCGTCACCACTGCCATGTCGGGTCCGACGATGCGGCGCACCGCTTCGGCCTCCGCCGCCGAGCAGACGATGCCGCCCATGCCCGCATGCAGCGCCTGTTCCGAGCGCCGCAGCACCAGCGTATGCGGGTCGTACTCGTAGCCCACGTCGATCATGTCCTGCTCGTCCATCGAGGTCAGCACGCTGACCGCAAGCAGGCAAAGGTCGCTGCCGCGCGCTGCTTCCACCGCCGCAGCCATCGCCTTGGGATAGGCGTGGATGGTCAGCATGGTCATGCCCATCTTGACGATGTTCTCGACGCCCTTGGCCACCGTGTGGTCGATGTCGAGCAGCTTCATGTCGAGAAAGATTTTTGTCCCGCCGCTGGCCAGTTCCCTGGCGAAGTCGAGCCCGCCGGCGAAGGCCAGCTGATAGCCGATCTTGTAGAAGGAGACGACGCCGTCGAGTTCCCGCACCGCCTGCTCGGCTTGCTTAATGGTCGGCAGGTCGAGGCCGACGATGAGCCTTTCCTGCATGGATTGGGCGCGTATGGTGCCGGCAATCATGTCTCGAT
This sequence comes from Mesorhizobium sp. M0293, assembly GCF_040321735.1. Lineage (NCBI taxonomy): Bacteria > Pseudomonadati > Pseudomonadota > Alphaproteobacteria > Hyphomicrobiales > Phyllobacteriaceae > Mesorhizobium > Mesorhizobium sp. M0293. The sequence continues at coordinate 22,574 of NZ_JAMYSA010000088.1, read as the reverse complement.
CCGGGTGGACAGCATGCGCGAGGTCTCGATCAGCGTGCGGCATAGGTGCTCCATCGATTTGTACAGTCTGTCGTCACGGAAATGGCCATCCTCATCGAAGGCGTCGCCGCCCTCCGGCACCGAGCATTCCGGCGTCACCACCTCCATCTGGCAGCGCACCAGAACGGCGCGCAGATGGTTGATGCAGCGGATGCCGGCAAAGTGGCCGCTGGAGGACGAGCAGAGGCCGGCGACCTTGCCGGCCAGCGGCCGGACTGATCGGCCACCATCCCTGCGCACCCGGCTCACCCAGTCGATCGTGTTCTTGAGCAGCGGTGGGATGGAGCCGTTATATTCGGGCGTGGCGATCAGCAGCCCGTCATGGGCGATCACCAGTCGGCCGAGTTTCAGGGCGTTTTCGGGAACGCCCTTTTCCTTTTCCAGATCCTCGTCGAGGATCGGCAAGGAATAGTCTGCGAGCGAGATGCGGGTCACCTCGGCGCCTTGCATGGCGAGTTCCTTTTGCGCCACGTCGGCTGTCCTGCCGCTGTAGGCGCCGCTGCGCACCGAGCCGGCGAAGACGAGGATTTTCGGGATTACTGCCATTGGCCACCCTTGTTCCCGGACAGGTACAGCCAAGGACGGCTCAAATCAACGCATCGGCCCCAAAATCGAAACTGGCGGCTCAATCGGCCCTTCATTCGACTTTGCGTTTGGGGGGCGTGCTGAGCGGGCCTCATCTATCGGGTAGTAGCCTCCGCAAAGAGACGGATCATCAACAAGCAGAACCGGACGCATGTCTTCTTCACTGAAGTCGTTCAGGAAGATGCGGCCTGCCAGCTTTTCATCTTTCTTGTCGAACCACTCCAGCTCCCATGTCACCGTTGCGCCATTCCAGATCACCCACATCTTGTTCTCTCTCAGCGGCGGACGAACTAGGTCACCCAGAGCGACAAGGATTTGAACCCTAATGGGCTCCGCGCCGGTAAATCCACAGCTGCGTCGGTGGGATGTTGCGGATGACGAAATGGAAATGCTCGACGCTGTAGTCGCCGCGGCCGGCCGGGATCGGCGACATCGGGCCATAGGTCAACTGCACGATCGGCCGTCCGGCCGGGATGCGGTCGAGCAGGCTCTCGATATAGGCGATGCGCTGGGCGACCGGAAAGTTGAGCAGCGGCACGCCGGAAACGACGGAATCGAAGATCATCCCGCTCTTCTCGCCAAGCGTGACGTTGAGGTTGAAGGCATCGCCCTCGATGACGTTGACGCCGGGATAGAGGCGCCGCAGGTGGTGCACGAAATCCGTGGAATATTCGACCGCGTAGAGATTTTCGGGCGGCACGCCCTGGGCCAGGATGGCGCGGGTGATGACGCCGGTGCCGGGACCGACCTCAAGCACCGGCAGGCCGGATTTCGGGTTGACGATCGAGGCCATCTTGCGCGCGGTGATCGAACTGGTCGGCACGATCGAGCCCACCGTCTTCGGCTTGTCGATCCAGCCCTTGAAGAATTTGAGCTCGTCGTCGAACTTTTCGGCAAGCGCCTTGCGCAGTCCGGGACGTGTCATGCAAGTTCTCCTCAGCGCTCCCCTTCAAGTTACTTAACACTTGAGCGGCGCAAGGCAAGGCGCGGCCAGGCGCATGTCGTGGATAAGATAATTTTCGTCGCGTCTCAAGCCATGGTGTGGGTCACGGTTTTCGCGGCCCAAACCGGTTTCCGCTGCTGGCCAACGTGCATCAACGCTCGCCGAAGGACTCGAAAAAATCCTTCATGCGGGTGAAAAAGCCGCTCGATTGGGGCGAATTGTCCTGCGAGGAGAGCTGTTCGAACTCCTCCAGCAGCTCGCGCTGGCGGCGGGTCAGGTTCTGCGGCGTCTCGACCGCGGTCTGGATATAGAGGTCGCCGATATTGGGCTGACGCAGCACCGGCATGCCCTTGCCCTTGAGGCGGAACTGACGCCCGTTCTGGGTGCCTTCCGGCACTTTCACCTTGGTCTGCGTGCCATCCAGCGTCGTCACCTCGAAGGAACCGCCAAGGGCGGCCGTCGTCATCGAGATAGGCACCTTGCAATAGAGATCGGCGCCGTCGCGCTGGAAGAACTCGTGCGGCTTGACCGCCAGGAAAATATAGAGGTCGCCCGACGGCCCGCCACGCAGGCCGGCCTCGCCTTCATTGGCAAGGCGGATGCGGGTGCCGTCCTCGATGCCGGCCGGGATGTTGACCGACAGCGAACGCTCCTCGGTGACGCGGCCCTGACCGGCGCATTTCGGACATGGGTCCTTGATCGTCTGGCCGCGCCCCTGGCATTGCGGGCAGGTGCGTTCGATCGAGAAGAAGCCTTGCGTGGCGCGCACCTTGCCGTGGCCGTTGCACATCGAGCAGGTGACGGGCTGGGTGCCGGGCTTGGCGCCGCTGCCCGAGCATTCCGAGCAGGAGATCGACGCTGGCACGCGGATCTGCGCGGTCTTGCCGGCAAAAGCCTCTTCCAGCGAGATTTCCATATTATAGCGCAGGTCGGCGCCGCGTTCGCGGCCGCCCGACGAGCGGCGCTGGCGCCCGCCCATCATGTCGCCGAAAATATCCTCGAAGATATCGGCGAAGCCGCCGGCGCCAAAGCCTTGCGCGCCGCCATTCATGCCGCCCTGTTCGAAGGCGGCGTGGCCGAAGCGGTCATAGGCCGCACGCTTCTGCGGGTCCTTCAGCGTCTCGTAGGCTTCGTTGATTTCCTTGAACTTGTGCTCGCAGGAATGATCGCCGGGGTTGCGGTCGGGATGGAACTGCATGGCGAGCTTGCGGAAAGCGCTCTTGAGCTCCTTCTCATCGGCACCTTTTTGGACGCCCAGCGTCTCGTAGAAATCAGCTTTCATTTTTTCCCGCTGTCCGGATGCTCAACGTCTTCAAGCATTGTTGCGTCTCTTGCCGGCACTGACGCTTCGATTTAGGTGCGATGGAACCGCGATGCCAGTGTCGACGCGGCTTTGCCCGCATTTTTTCGGCGTGGTCCGCTGTTTTTCCGCAAAGGGTTGCAAAAAAGCCCGGCTCTGCGCCGGGCTTTTCGCACTATCTTGCCGTCAAACGGTTCAGGCCGACTTCTTCTTGTCGTCATCCTCGTCGATTTCCTCGAAATCGGCGTCGACGACGTCACTGTCCTTGGCGGCGTCCGCCTTGGCGTCGGCTTCCGCCGCTTCCTTCTGCGAAGCCTCGTACATGGCCTGGCCAAGCTTCATCGAAGCCTCGGCAAGCGCCTGCGACTTGGCCTCGATGTCGGCCGCGTCATCGCCCTCGGTTGCGGTCTTCAGCGCCGCGATCGCATCGGAGATCGCCGTGCGCTCGGTTTCCGAAACCTTGTCGCCATATTCCTTCAGCGACTTCTCCGAGGAATGCAGCAGCGCTTCGGCCTGGTTGCGGGCCTCGACCAGCGCACGCCGCTTCTTGTCGGTCTCGGCATTGGCTTCGGCGTCCTTGACCATCTTCTCGATGTCGGCGTCCGAAAGGCCACCCGATGCCTGGATGCGGATCTGGTGCTCCTTGCCCGTGCCCTTGTCCTTGGCCGAAACGTTGACGATGCCGTTGGCGTCGATGTCGAAGGTGACCTCGATCTGCGGCACACCCCGCGGCGCCGGCGGGATGCCGACCAGGTCGAACTGGCCGAGCGCCTTGTTGTCGGCGGCCATTTCGCGCTCACCCTGGAAGACGCGGATGGTCACGGCCGACTGACTGTCCTCGGCCGTCGAGAACACCTGGCTCTTCTTGGTCGGGATGGTCGTGTTGCGCTCGATCAGGCGGGTAAACACGCCACCTAGCGTCTCGATGCCGAGCGACAGTGGCGTCACGTCGAGCAAAAGCACGTCCTTGACGTCGCCCTGCAGCACACCGGCCTGGATGGCGGCGCCGAGAGCGACGACCTCATCCGGATTGACGCCCTTGTGCGGCTCCTTGCCGAAGAACTGCTTCACGATCTCCTGGATCTTGGGCATGCGGGTCATGCCGCCGACCAGAACGACCTCGTCGATCTCGCCGGCTTTCAGGCCGGCATCCTTGAGCGCCGCCTTGCAAGGGGCAATCGTGCGCTGGACCAGGTCATCGACCAGCTGCTCGAACTTGGCGCGCGTCAGCTTCAGCGTCAGGTGCTTCGGGCCGGTCGCGTCGGCGGTGATGAAGGGCAGGTTGATTTCGGTCTGCGTGGTCGACGACAGCTCGATCTTGGCCTTTTCAGCCGCCTCCTTGAGGCGCTGCAGGGCGAGCTTGTCGTTCTTCAGGTCGATGCCTTGTTCCTTCTTGAACTCGGCCGCTAGGTACTCGACCAGGCGCATGTCGAAATCCTCGCCGCCGAGGAAGGTGTCGCCATTGGTCGACTTGACCTCGAACACGCCGTCGCCGATTTCGAGCACCGAAATATCGAACGTGCCGCCGCCAAGGTCATAGACGGCAATGGTCTTGCCTTCCTTCTTGTCGAGGCCATAGGCAAGCGCCGCAGCCGTCGGCTCATTGATGATGCGCAGCACTTCGAGGCCGGCAATCTTGCCGGCATCCTTGGTTGCCTGGCGCTGGGCGTCGTTGAAATAGGCCGGAACGGTGATAACTGCCTTCTCGACCTTCTCGCCGAGATAGGCTTCCGCCGTTTCCTTCATCTTCTGCAGGATCATGGCCGAAATCTGCGAGGGCGACTGCTTCCTGCCGCCGGCCTCGACCCAGGCATCGCCATTGTCGCCCTTGACGATCTTGTAGGGGACAAGCTTCTTGTCCTTCTCCGTCACCGGATCGTCATAGCGGCGGCCGATCAGGCGCTTGACCGCGAAGATGGTGTTTTCAGGATTGGTGACCGCCTGGCGCTTGGCCGGCTGGCCGACGAGACGTTCGTCGTCACCGCTGATGGCGACGATGGAAGGCGTCGTGCGCGCGCCTTCCGCATTCTCGATTACCTTCGGCTCCTTGCCATCCATGATGGCGATACAGGAGTTGGTGGTGCCGAGATCGATACCGATTACTTTTGCCATTTTTCTAGTCTCTCCGCTAAGCAGGCTCTCAGGACCCGTACAGGCATTCCTACGAAAGCCCCTGTTCACAAGAAATCCCGTTCCGGCAACCGGCATTCCGGCGCCGAACGGCTTGGCGCGTATATAAGAACAGGCTGCATCGCGCGCAAGCATTCTGCGCAAGGCTTCCATGAACCTTTCCACTTCCGCCTGCGACTGATCTCCAGGTGCCGCATGGTGCGGCCCGGAAAGGAAGCCCCCCATGACCAATAACCCAGAGGCTCTGCGGTCTCCGGGAACAACAGGAGCTCGGCGCGACCACCGCCTTCGGGACGGAGTCGATGCGCTGGGCTTTCCATTGATTCCGTTGACCCTGCGTAAGAGCAGGCGTATCGTGACAATGAGGAAAGCAGACAATTCGATCGGGGAAGAACGAGCCGGACCGCCGCGCCTTGCCCTGATTTGCGCGGCCAGACCGGCCATTTCTCCCGTCGACTTCGGGGGGAATGTCATGTCTCGCATCCGCGGCTCGTTCGTGTCGTCTCTTGATGGACATTTGCATCGTGCCGCACATGTCGGCGGCGCATTGCTGGCGCTGGCGCTCAGCGCCAGCCTGTGGCTGGGCAGCGCCGCGCAGGCGCAGGAAACCCAGATCATCTATCCCGGTTCCATGGCGGTGACCGGATTTTCCGGCACCAACATTCCCAATTTCGACGAGGGCCTGCCGCCCGGCGTCGATCCGGTCGACGAAACCTTCATCGACGCCACGCATGCCACCTTGCGTGTGTTCGACGTCTCGCATTTGGGCGGGCCAGCCTCCGGCCAGCTCGTCAACACGCCGCCGCCTTTCGAGGTGACGGCAGAGCAGATCGGCCAGGTCTTCGGCGTCACCTATGACGACGGCGTGCGCGATGGCGTTCCATCAGGCATTCCAAATCTCTATGCCGGGGCCACCTCGCTGCACGGCATCCGCATCGTCACGCCTGATACGGACGATGATGGCAGGCCGGAGCGGCAGCGCCGTGGCGCGGCCGGCGCCACCTTCATGGATGGCCAGTTCGGCACCGAAAACGGTGGCGGGCCGGGCACCATCTGGAAGATCGACGGCATTACCGGCCAGGTCTCCAAGTTTGCAGACATCGACACCAACAGCGGTCCCGGCATCGGCAACCTCACCTTCGACGCCGCTCACCGCCAGTTCTTTGCTTCCGACCTCGACACCGGCCTGATCCATCGCATCGACGCCACCGGCGCGCTGATAGACAGCTTCGACCATGGCGTTGCCGGGCGCCCGGCGCATGGGCTGGCTCCCGTCGCCGACGATGGTTCGGTGATGGACATACAGGGCGCGGCTTTCGATAGCGAAGACCCCGACAGCTGGGGCTATACGCAGGACGAGCGCCGCATCTGGGCTGTGTCCTATCATGGCGGCCGGCTTTACTATTCGGTCGGCGAACAGTCGGAAATCTGGTCGGTGGGCATTGCCCGCGACGGCACATTTGCCGGCGATCCGCGCTGGGAGCTGACGGTCAAGGCCGACAAGGACTACGCCGTCACCGATATCGCCTTCGACAACAGCGGCTTCATGTACCTGGCCCAGCGCGGCCCGGTCGAAAACCGCTACGACTACAGCCAGTTCGCCGATTCCGGCAAGGGCGAGGTCATCCGCTATTTCAGAGAGAACCCGGACGATCCGGAAACGGAATCGGTCTGGGTCGAAGTGCCGCAGGAATATGCCGTCGGCTTCCCGCAGGGCAACAGGCAGTCGGCCGGCGGTCTCGACCTGCAATATGGTTATGATGCCGACGGCAATCTCGACACCTCGGTCTGCACGCAGACGCTGGTCAACACCGGCGACAAATTGCGCGACAATCCGGCTCTCGCCGAACAGCTCGCCGTTGGCGGGCCACTCGCCGTGCATGGCGTGCAGATCACGCCGAAAGAGCTGGTCAAGCCGGCCAACGTGCCGCCCTTCGGCTCCTGGTTCGTAGACTTCGACAGCTATTTCGAAGACCCGGAGGTCGAGGGCCATGTCGGCGACGTCGCCGTCTGGCATCCTTGTGAAGGCCGCGCCGGCTATTATGAAGAAATCCCGGGCGGCTATCTGCCCCCCTTCTACCCGCCGGACTTCCCACCACCCGGCAATCTGCCTCCCTGTCTCGATGTCGACGACGTCCAGTACTACTGCACGCCCTCCGGCCTCGAGGCCGATCTCTATCTCCATGACCATGCCGGCTTCGGCGGCGATTCGATCAAGGCCCAATCCAGGACACCAGGTGTCGGGGTAACTACCCGGCAGTCGCATGCGCCCGGCAAGCCCTACACGATCGACATCACCGGCCACTATCCGGGCGACACAGTCGATGTCGGGCTCTGTTTCTACAGGAAGTCCGACAAGGACAAGGGTGGCTACTACCCTTGCTGCAAGATGACTTTGCCGCTCAGAACCCCAGCCGTCAGCTGCGAACGTTGAGGAGGGGAAGATGAAAAATCTCGCACTCTCCCCGTTCGAAACGAACACTCAAACAACCGTCATGGAGACGATCATGAAACCCCTGTCATACGCCAGGCGCGGCGCGCGCTGGCTGATGGCGGCCGGTGTCGCGGTCGCCATGCTAACCCCGGTGCAAGGCTTTGCGGAGGACGCTGCCCCGATCACCCCGGAGCTGAAGCTCGATCTCGACAGTTCGCGCGTCATCACCCCGAGGCCCGACCGGGTCGTGCCGTTCTTCACCAAGAAAGGCACGCAACGAGGCTGCGACTACGTCGTCTATTCACTAAGCTTCGGCCTGCGCGGCGATCCGCAGGGTCTTGCCGACCCGAGCCTCGAGGCCAGGCTGAAGAAGGTCAGGGTCGACTTCAGAGACCAGCTTCCGCACGGCCTTGAGATCGTCAACGTCAATGTGTCCGGCGACGGCACGGATTCGTCCGGCGGACCGCTGCCGGGAGCGACGATCAGCACGTCGGCAAATCCGAACGACACGGCTGTCGTTTCAGACTTCCGCATCTCCACGTCCGATCTCGACGGCGTCGGCGCTCCCAACGAGCGCGTCATCAACTTCAAGATCACGGCCAAGATCGATCATGCGGCATTTCCGGCGCCGGCGATCGTCGACAACCAGGGCATGATCAAGGTGACCGCCGGACCGGGCACCGGGACCATCATCCCGTCGCAGGATCCGGGCAAGCCCGACGACGGCGACTTCAAGACCGGCGTGAAGACCTCGATCAAGATCGACGTCACCAAGTGCAACCCGCCACCGCCACCTCCAGGCAAGGAATGCTTCAAGGTAGAGCGCGGCACGGTCGATTGCGTGCCCGGCGGCGGCGCCTTCATCTACCACATGCCGGTCGGCGCGGAGATGAGCGGCAAGTGGGTGCAGGTGTCGACAACCACACCCGGCATCACCATCATCCCCGACACCCAACTGGTGCCGGCGGGCGGCGGTGTGCTCAATTGGAAGATCGTCGGCGCCTCGCCCGGCGACGTCATCCACCTTACGGTCACCGGCATCGAGACCTATGCCGGTCCGAAGGAAGGCTGGGGCCTGTGCTGCACGCAGACGATCGACATCGTCATCCCGCGTGACCAGAGGTGCACGCCCAAGGACAAGGAGCCGGACCTCAAGGTCGAGAAACGCGCCGACGTGACGCGTTGCACGATGGGTGGCGGCTGCGACTTCACCATCAGGGTCACCAATGTCGGCACCGGTGCCTATCACGGCAAGATCGTGCTCGACGAGGTGACGCTGCCGGCCGGCTCGACGCTCGATTCAGGGCCCAATCCGCCCTGGGCCTGCGTGCCCGGCATCACCCCGATGACGTGCACCTATCCGGTGACCACGCTCAATCCGGGGGCCTCCGTCGACCTCAAGCTCGGCTTCAAGCCGGCCGGGGGCTGGCAAGGCAGCGTCTTGCGCAACTGCGCCACCTACAACTATGGGGCCAGCGGCAAGCCGCTTTTCGGCAGCCAGTCGAACGATCGCGGCTGTGCCTCGATCCCGATCTGCCGGCGTGGTGACCGTGACCGCGACTGCCAGCCGCCGGTCGAAAAGAAGGTCGACCTGATCCTGAAGAAGCGTGCCCGCATCCCGGTCTGCACGGTCGACGGCATCTGCTACTTCGTGATCGACATCATCAACAACGGCACATCAACCTATAACGGGCCGTTGACGGTGATCGACAGCTATCCGGGCGGCGCGCCGTCCTCCTCGACCTTCGGCCCGAGCCCGCCCTGGACATGCGGACCGAATGGCCCCGGCCAGTTCCGCTGCGACAATGCGGGCATCTCGCTGCCTCCGGGCGCCTCGACACCGATCGTCGTCAAGGCGGTCATGCCGGCCGGCTACCAGTCGGACTCGGTGGAGAATTGCGCGTTGGTGAAGGCCATCCCCGGTGAGGTCGACCTCACCAACAACAAGGCCTGCGCCAAGGAACGTTTCCGTCATCCCAATGGCGGCAAGCCGACCCTGCGCATCACCAAGGTGTGCAACGGCTCGCTCGCCGGTGCCGCGGTCATCTCTTGCCGCATCACCGTCATCAGCCTTGGCACCGCTGCCCCCACCGGTCCGGTGCGGGTCAACGATGCCGCCACGCTGCTGGCTGGCGGCGCGCCCGTCCAGATCCAGTCCGTCACTCCTGACGGCGCGGAATGGGCATGCGGACCGGTTCCGGCCAATGCGCTGTCGTGCCAAATTCCCGGTGCTGTGATGACGCCTGGAACCAGCCGCCACTTCGACGTGACGGTTTCGGCAAACGGCGAGTTCGAGAACTGCGCGCGCGGTTCGTATGGTCCGGCCCCCGGCGACGACATCGTCTATCCGATCGGCCAGGCCTGCGCCAAGGGCGGCGGCACCTCGACCATCCGTGTCGAGAAGACCGGCGACCGCGAATGCAAGCTCGGCCAACCCTGCTCGTTCGAGATCACCATCACGAACGACGGCACAAGCCCCTTCTCCGGGTCGGTCCGCATCGGTGATGCGATCGGTGTGGAGGGTCTCGGCAGGCTGGAAGGCGTTGAGATCACCTCGATCGATCCGCCCTTCGGCTGCTCGCCGGAGCCGGCAACCTTGCCGCTGTCCTGCATTGCCAGCCTGACGCTCGGCGCAGGCGAAAGCCAGGTGCACCATGTCACCGTGGTCATTCCCGACGACGGCCGCCTGGCCAATCTGCAAGGCAACGTCAGCGGCCAGAACTGCGTCGGCGTCCTGTCTCCCGACACACGGGTGCAAGGCGGCGACGTGCTCTCCGGCGATCAGGCCAACACCCAGGGCGATCGCGGCAAAGCCTATGCCTGCCATCCCTTCACCATCAGTCAGGAGACGAAGAAGGAATGCTCGGCAGGCTTCGTCCTGAACGACGCCGGCCGCTGCGTCTGCCCGCCCGGCACAACCTTCCGCAACGGCCAGTGCTCGCCGGGCGGTGGTATCGTGCCGAAACCGGAAGAGCCGAAGCGCTGCGTGCTGCTCGAAGGCCAGATACGCACCGAGGACGGACGCTGCGTCTGCCCACGCGGAACCGGGCTTGAGAACGGCAAATGCGTCAGGACCGACAGGCCCGAGCAGTGCACCATCCGGGGCCAGGTCCACAATTCGGACGGCGATTGTGTCTGCCCGAGAGGGACCGAGGTGCGCAATGGCGCCTGCCGTCCGATCCGGCCGAAGCCCGAGCAATGCACGATCCGTGGCCAGGTCCACAATTCGGACGGCGATTGTGTCTGCCCGAGAGGGACCGAGGTGCGCAATGGCGCTTGCCGTCCGATCCGGCCGAAGCCGGAGCAGTGCACCATTCGTGGCCAGGTCCACGACGCCAACGGCAATTGCGTCTGCCCGAGGGGTACCGAGGTGCAAGGCAATGCCTGCCGGCGCAAGCAGCCGACGCAGGAGCAGTGCGACATACGCGGCCAGGTTCATAACAAGCGCGGCGAGTGTGTCTGTCCGCGTGGGACCGAGGTGATCAACGGTGCATGCCGCAAGCCCAGGCAGGAGGTGGAATGCGCACCGGGCTCGCAGATGATCAATGGCCAGTGCCAGCCGATCATCAGGCGGCGCTGCCCGGAAGGCACGATCGGGCGCTATCCGAACTGCCGGCCGGTCCGCGGGCAACCGTCGCTGGAGCTCAATCCGGGCCTGCTGAACCCGAATGTGCTGCAGCTGCTGCCGCGGCGCAAGCCGCAGGTCGATCAGCAGCAGGATCCGGTTCCAGACAGAATCCTGAAACTCCAGCAGCAATAACCATCTGCTGGACGCCAGACCAGAAACCCGCCGGAGCAATCCGGCGGGTTTTTCTTTATGGCTCCGGGGCAAGCGGAAATTGGTCGCAACACGATCGGAGCCGCCGCAACGCCACCCCGGCCCATGCAGCCGCCACGCCTGCGCCCTCGACAAGTCGGCTGGAGCGCATTAGGCAGTCGATAGAGTGGCCTGACGAAAAGGGCGCTCGGAAAGGCCGCACCCATGAGCAAAAAGACCCTGATCGCACCCTCGGTGCTGGCGTCGGATTTTTCCAAACTCGGTGATGAGGTCGAAGCGGTGGTGGCGGCCGGCGCCGACTGGATTCATCTCGATGTGATGGACGGGCATTTCGTCCCCAACATCACCTTTGGTCCGCCGGTGATCAAGGCGATCCGCAACCGCACCAAGGCCTTCTTCGACTGCCATCTGATGATTGCCCCGGCCGACCCCTATCTGGCCGCTTTTGCCGAGGCCGGCTGCGATGGCTTGACGGTGCATGCCGAGGCCGGGCCGCATCTCGACCGCTCCCTGCAGACCATCAGGAACCTTGGCAAGAAGGCTGGTGTGTCGTTCAATCCGGCGACGCCGGAAAGCGCGGTCGAATACGTGCTCGACCGGCTCGACCTGATCCTCATCATGACCGTCAATCCGGGCTTCGGCGGCCAGGCCTTCATTCCGGCGATTGTCGACAAGGTGAAGCGGGTCAAGGCGCTGATCGGCAGCCGGCCGATCCGCATCGAGATCGACGGCGGGGTTTCGGCCGAAACCGCGCCGCTGGTCACCGCCGCCGGCGCCGACGTGTTGGTGGCGGGCGCCGCCATCTTCAAGGGCGGCAGCATCGAAGCTTACCGGGCAAACATTCAAGCGATCAGGACGGCAGCCGACAACGCAGCCGGCTAACTCACTGCCTTCTCCCTCGTCAATCCGGAGCTGCGATCTGATTCGATTCGTGGGTTCGCCGCCTATCGCACGGCAGAATAGATAATTGCGCGCGTACAAAAGGACGGATGATTCTGCGTGCATACAAAACATGTTAAGTTTCCGCAGGTTGTGAGAATGCGCGAAATTACAGCATCGCACGCCGGAATGCCGCATATTCCTTTGTGCTAAAGTACAATAGCGTGATCTTCTGCTTGAGCACGCGACGGCGCGCGTTATAGGGTACAAGTACGAAAAGGCCGATACTGTCGGACTCGAATTGCCCGAGACAAGTCTTGGGGACAAGGAGTCACTATGACATACGGAGCTGCCAATCTGAACGACGACGCTGCAGGACCCAAAAGCACACTTGCCAGCACGGTCTATCAGCAATTGCGCGACGATCTTCTCGGTGGTGTTCTTGAAGCCGAGAGCAAGCTGCGGGTCGAATGGGTGGTCTCCAAATATGGGGCTGGCGCGTCCCCGGTCCGCGAGGCTCTCAATCGCCTCGCCTCGGAAGGGCTTCTCGGCCGCCACGACCAGCGCGGCTTCTTCATCATGCCGATCAGCGCGTCTGAGCTTGAGGAGCTGACGCGCACCCGCTGCTGGCTCGAGGAGCGCGCGCTTCGCGAATCCATCGCCCACCGCACCGCCGAATGGGAAGAACAACTCGTGCTGGCGCTGCATCGCCTGGGCCGCGCCTCACGGCTTTCGCCGCAAAGTCTCTTCTCGCTCAATCCGGATTGGGAGCGGCTGCATCGTATCTTTCACCGGGCGCTGATCTCGGCCTGCCGGTCGCAATGGCTGGTCGGGTTCTGCGATCAGCTTTCCGATCACGCCTATCGCTACCGGCAAATGGCCAATGACGGCGAAGGCGTCCAACGCGATGATTTCGGTGAGCATCGCCTGATCGCCGAACGTGCCCTGGACGCCGATGCCGACGGCGCCGTCGAGGCATTGATCAACCACTACCAACTGACCGCCGCCATGTGCATGAAACGCCTCGAGCAGGACGAAGTTACAAAGGCGATCGCCGGCAAGGCCGAACGCGCCCGGCGATAGCAGTCATTTTTCCTGCGGTCTTTTACACCCCATTGCCGGCAAACCGGCCGGCGTGAACCGTGTCTGCGGGCTTGACGGCGCGGCCAGGAACCGCGAACTCTTCGCCGCCAAGGCATGCCGCTCCAGGCGCATGCGCCAGGCCCGCCGTTCCGCCATCCCAAGGGAAGCCTTCATGAGCAATCATCTGTTCGATGCGTTCCGGTCCCGGATGCCGGCGCCTGGGCGCCTGCTTATGGAAACCGATGACGGCCGCTCGCTCACCTATGGCGATATGCTGGAGCGCTCGGCACAGCTCGCGCATGCTCTTTTGCAACTGGATGTCGAACCCGGCGACCGGGTCGCCGTTCAGGTCGAGAAGAGCCCGGAAGCAGTCCTGCTCTATCTCGCCTGCCTGCGTGCCGGCGCCGTCTTCCTGCCGCTCAACATCGCCTACACACTGACCGAACTGGAGTATTTCTTCGGCGATGCCGAACCACGGCTGGTCGTCTGCGATCCGGCAAGGGCCGCCGACATCGGCGCGCTGGCGGAAGAAACGGACGCTGCCTCCGTCACGCTCGGGCGCAATGGCCAGGGATCGCTGACCGATCACGCTTCTCGGCTGCCAACGGATTTTCATGACGTGGCGCGCGGGCCGGATGACCTCGCGGCGATCCTCTACACCTCGGGAACCACCGGCCGCTCGAAAGGCGCCATGCTCAGCCACGAGAACCTTGCTTCCAACGCGCGCGTGCTGGTCGAGCACTGGCGCTTCACCGGAGACGACGTGCTGATCCACGCGCTGCCGATCTTCCATACGCACGGCCTTTTCGTCGCCATCAACGTCATCCTGATGGCCGGCGCCTCGATGCTGTTCGAGCAGAAGTTCGATCCGGCCAGCATCGTCTCGCTTTTGCCGCGCGCCACGGCCCTGATGGGCGTGCCGACCTTCTACGTGCGCCTGCTGCAGCAGGATGGACTGGACCGTGAGGCGACGAAAAATATCCGTGTGTTCATTTCCGGTTCGGCGCCGCTGCTGGCTGAGACGCACAAGGCCTGGCGCGAGCGCACCGGCCACGCGATCCTGGAACGCTACGGCATGACCGAGACCAACATGAATACCTCGAATCCCTATGAGGGCGAGCGGCGCGCCGGTACGGTCGGTTTCCCCTTGCCCGGCGTCGCCCTTCGCATCGCCGATCCCGACAGCGGGGCAGCGCTTGCCCAAAGCGAGGTCGGCATGATCGAGGTGAAGGGTCCAAACGTCTTCGGCGGCTATTGGCGCATGCCGGAGAAGACCAAGGCGGAATTCCGCGCCGACGGTTTCTTCATCACTGGCGATCTCGGCAGCATCGATGCCGACGGCTACGTCCACATCGTCGGGCGCGGCAAGGACCTGATCATTTCCGGCGGCTACAACATCTATCCGAAAGAACTCGAAAGCGAGATCGACGCGCTTGACGGGGTTAGCGAAAGCGCCGTCATCGGCGTTGCCCATCCGGATTTCGGCGAAGGCGTCACCGCTGTCGTCGTGCGGTCGCCGGCATCGCAGATCACCGGGGCCGAAATTCTCGGCGCCATCGCCGGGCGCGTGGCAAAATACAAGCACCCGAAGCGGGTGATCTTCGTCGACGATTTGCCGCGCAACACCATGGGCAAGGTGCAGAAGAACCTGCTGCGCGACACCTACAAAAACCTTTATGCCTCCTAACGCAATTCTAGGAACAGTGAAGCGCGGAGCGCTTCCCCTTGGGAATTGCGCGGAAACAAAGTGATAGAGCGGTAGGCGGGTCCGTGAAACGATGGATCGCTCTGGAATCGAGAGCCGCGTGGGCACTCGGGTCAGCCTGGGTACAACAGCTCGGAAACATGCTCGGCGATCGCTAGGCTGGCCGTCAGGCCGGGGCTTTCGATGCCGAACAAATTGACGATGCGGTCGGCGCCATGGTCGGCCGGACCCTGGATCGTGAAGTCGGCCGCCGGCTGGCCTGGCCCGGATAGTTTCGGCCTGATGCCGGCATAGGCCGGCTGCAGGGCGCCATCGGCAAGCTCGGGCCAGTAGTGCCGGATCGCCTCGTAGAAGACAGCGCTTCGGCGGGGACCGACCGTATAGTCGAGGTGGTCGATCCACTCGACATCCGGACCAAAGCGCGCGCTGCCGGCAAGGTCGAGGGTCAGATGCACGCCGAGGCCGCCATTGACCGGCACCGGATAGATCAGCCGCGAGAAGGGCGACTGTCCCGAGAGCGAAAAATAATTGCCTCGCGCCAGCCAGAGCGGTGGAACGAGACCTTGTGGAAACCCCTCGATCCGATTGGCCAGGGCTTGTGCATCGAGACCTGCCGCATTGACGAAGGCGCCGGCTTTCAACGTGAAGATCTCGCCCTTGGCATCGCGCGTACCGATCCGGATCCCGTCGGTTTCGATGGCCGCTCCGTCAACGTCGGTGAGGAAGACAAATGATGCGCCGGCCGCCTCCGCGTCGCCGCGCAGCGACAGCATCAGCGCCTGGCTGTCGACGATGCCGGTCGATGGCGACAGCAACGCGCCGGCGCATCTCAGCGCGGGTTCGAGGCTTTCGGCTTCTGCCTGTGTAAGCAGATCGAGATCGCCAACCCCGCAGCTCTGCGCATTGGCCCTGATCGCGCTCAGCCTGTCCAACTGATCCGGTTCGATGGCGACGATCAGCTTGCCGGTACGTTCATGGGCGACGTTGTGCTCGCGGCAATAGGCGTAGAGCCGCTCACGGCCTTCGGCGCACAGCCGGGCCTTCAGGCTACCCGGCGGATAGTGGATACCGGCATGGATGACTTCGGAATTGCGCGAGCTGGTGACCGTGCCGATCGTACCGGCCTTCTCGACCACCAGCACCTCGCGACCCGACAAAGCGACCGCCCTGGCAATGGCGAGCCCGACGACTCCGGCTCCCGCAATGACACAATCGATGTCATGCATGGCCCGATATTACCGAGCGGAGTCGGAGCCGGCTGCAAAAACCTTGTCGCCACCGATCCAGACCCCCTTCATGTCGAGATTGTCAGATAGCGAAACGATATCCGCCGCGGTGCCGTTGGCGAAGCGCCCAAGTCGGTGCGACTGGCCGATCGCCTGCGCCGGATAGAGTGAGGCCATGCGCAAGGCCTCGGAAAGCTCGACCCCGACGACGTGGTGGATGAAACGCACGGCCGAAATCATGTCGAGATCGGCACCCGCCAGCGTTCCGTCGGCGAGCCGCAGGCTGCCATCCCTGCGGTAGATGGTACGCCCGTTCAACGTGAACGAGGTCATGTCAGTGCCGATTGTCGCCATGGCGTCGCTGACCAGCACGATCTTGCCGGGACCTTGCTTGGCGCGCAGCGCGATCTTGATGGTGGCGGGATCGACATGGATGCCGTCGGCGATGAGCCCGGCGGACAGCACGCCGATATCGATGGCCGCGCCCGCCAGCCCGGGCTCGCGGTTGCCGATCTGGCTCATCGCGTTGAACAGATGGGTGACCATCGAGGCGCCGGCCGCGGCAAAGCTGCTGGCCTTGTCGTAGCCGGTGTCGGAATGGCCAAGACTGACGATGATACCAGCCTTGGCCAGCGCCGAGACCCGCGCCGGGTCGACGGATTCCGGGGCTATGGTGGTGAGCAGCACCGGCAGTTTTTGCCGCGCCGCGATCAGCATCGCCTGGTCGGCGTCCGTCATCGGCCGGATCAGCGCCGGATCATGCGCACCCTTGCGGGCGATCGACAGATGCGGGCCTTCGAGATGCAGGCCGAGAAAACCTGGCACCTTCCGCAGCGCCGCTGCTTCGCCGGCGGCGATAGCGGCGGCGGTGATGTCTGATGTGTCGGTGATCAGCGTCGGCAGCAGCGCCGTCGTGCCGAAGGGCGCATGTGCCTTGCAGATGGTTTCGAGCGAAGCGACATCGGGATGGTCGTTGAGCATGACGCCACCGCCGCCATTGACCTGGAGGTCGACGAAGCCCGGCGCCAGCACGCCGCCGCCGGTCTTGACGATGCGGATATCCGAGGGGAGGGCGCTGGTGGGCAAAATAGCCTCAACGAGGCCGTCGCGCACGACAAGTGCCGCGCCTTCGTGCCAGTCGTCGCCGTCGAAAATCCGGGCGCCAGTCAGGGCAAAACGATCGCTCATAGCGTCTCCGTCACCTTGCGAAGATTGCGTGGCGTGTCCGGGTCGAGACCGCGATGGCGGGCAAAGGCCTCGACGAACATGTAGAAGGAGACGATCAGCGTCAGCGGATCGGTCAGCGGATGGCCGGTGGCGACATGCGGCAGGCGCACGGCACGCAGCGCAAGTGCCGAGGTGACGAACACCGGCGCGCCTTTGGCCGCCAGGCTGTCGGCGGCCTCAGCGATGGACGGTTCGGACGCGTCGCGCGCGGCCAGCGCCAGCACCGGAAAATCGGGGCCGATCAACGCCAGCGGGCCATGCATGACTTCGGCGGCGCTATAGGCCTCCGCATGCATGCCGCAGGTTTCCTTGAATTTCAGCGCCGCCTCGTTGGCCATCGCCGCCGACGGGCCGCGGCCGAGGATGAACAGTGATTTCTGCTTCTCGATCGTTTCGGCCAGTAGCCCCATCCAGTCGCAGGCGATCGCCTTGCGAAAATGCTCCGGCAAGCGGGCCAGTGCCGCCAACAGCGCGTCGTCGCCGGTGGCATGCGCCATCAAAGCGAGGCCGGCAACGGCGGAATTGATGAAGGTCTTGGTTGCCGCCACGCTGCGCTCGGGGCCGGCCAGGATGTCGATGGCATAGTCCGAGGCACGCGCCAGCGGCGAATCTGCGGTATTGGTGATGGCGATGGTCAGCGCGCCACCGGCCCGCGCGGTTTCGGCCATGGCGACGATGTCGGGGCTCTTGCCCGACTGCGAGATCGCCAGGCAGGCCGAGCCGGCAAGCCTGAGCTTGCGGCCATAGATCGAAGCGACGGACGGTCCGACCGATGCGACGGCGAGGCCCGCAGTCAGCTCGACGGCATACTTCATGAAGGTGGCGGCATGGTCGGAGGAGCCGCGCGCCACGGTAACGACAAACTGCGGGTCGCGTTCCCTGATGCCGCGCCCGGCCTCGGTCAGCACCGCGCCGGAGCCGTCGAGCAGGCGGGCGACGGCTTGCGGAATCTCCTCGATCTCGCGCCGCATATGGGTCATTCCTGCCGACATGGTCGGCTCTGTCGACTTGGTCGGCTCTGTACTCATGGTCGGCCCTCTTCGCTCGGCCCTGTCAGCCGCAGTTCGGCGACGAAATCATAGGCGTCGCCCCGGTATATAGAGCGGGTGAATTCGATCACCTTGCCACTCGCCAGGTAGGAAATGCGTTCGATGTGCAGGCCGGCGATTCCCGGCGGCACTTCGAGCAGGCGCGCGTCGCTGTCACCGAGATTGGCGGCGGAAATACGCTGCACCGCCCGCACCGGCCGGTTGCCGGTCAACTCAAGCGCAGCATAGAGCGAGGAACCTATATCAGCCGGGTCGGGCAACACTCTCGCCGACAGCGAGGCGCGTTCGATCGCCAGTGGCGTGTCATTGGCAATGCGCAGGCGCGCCACCCGCGCCACCAGTTCGCTCGACGACAGGCCGAGCACCATCATTTCGTCGGGCGAAGGCGCATAAAGGCCGCGGTCGAGCCACGCCGAACGCACCACCATGCCGCGCCGCGCCATGTCCTCGGTAAACGAGGTCAGCCGCGACAGCGACTGCTCGACGCGCTCCATGCGCGGCGCCACGAAGGTGCCGGAACCATGGCGCTGGACCAGAATGCCGCCCTTGACCAGGTCCTGCACCGCCTTGCGCACGGTGACGCGCGAAATGTCGGCCTTGGTGGCGATGTCGCGCTCGGAGGGCAGCGCGTCGCCCGGTCCGATCAGGCCGCGATTGACCGCGTCCTCGATGCTCTTGCGAAGCTGTAGATAGAGCGGCGCGCCGCTCTGGGCCTGATGTTTCAGCATGGCGAATATCTGGTCGGCGGCCTCGCTCATCGAGCCGCCTCCGCGTGTCCGGCGAAAAGGCGGACCGCCATCTGCACCGCGCCGCCCAGCGCGTCGTCGAGCGGCGGCTTCAGCAGCGCCCGGTAGCGGGCCGACAGGCGCGGCGCATAGAGCGGAGCCAGCCCGCCGAGCAGGCAGAGCGGCGCGTCGTCTGAAAGGTCGAGCGCGCCGAGCGAGGCTTCGACGTCGGCGACCACCCTGTCGAGGATCCAGTTGGCGACGCTGTCGCCCTTCTCGGCATGCTCGAACACCTTGGGCGCGAAGCCGCCGAAATCGCCGGGCTTGGCATTGGTGGTGAATTCGACCACGTCCTCCGGATTGTTGCGGAAAACCGCCAGCATGCTCTGCGTCAGCGGCGAACCCGCGCGCACACCGTCATAGGCAAGCAGCGTCTGCTCCAGCAGGTCGCGGCCGATGCGGGCCCCGCTGCCCTGGTCGCCGACCTGAAAGCCCCAGCCGCCGATGGCGCGCGATTTGCCGTTCTTGCGCGCCATATAAGCGGTGCCGGTGCCGAGGATTGCCATGGCGCCGTCACCGGAGCCGACGGCGCCTTCCAGCGCGATCTCGGCATCGGTCTCGACGCGGCTGATGCTGAACGGCAGGATTGCTTCGAGCTGCTGCCGGTAGGTGCCGACATTGGCGCCGGCAAGGCCGAGAATAGCCGGCGTCTGCGGGATCAGCTCCGGATCCTGCGCGGCGGCGAGGAACGCCTGCTTCGCGGCCTCGACGATGTTCGACCGGGCACCGGTCAGGTCGGTGCGGATGTTGGCGGCGCCGCTCTTGGCGCGGCCAATGACGGTGCCGTCGGCTGTTGCCAGGGCGGCCCTGCAGCTGGTGCCGCCGCCATCGATTCCGAGCACGAAATTCACGCGATTTCTCCTCCCGGCGGATAATACCAATAAAATACCAATAGCCAAGGATTAATTTCCGTTTCAAAAAGATTAAGCCGTATTTTATTGAAAAAACTACGCATTTCGTTGGCTCGGGGATTTTGGGTCGGTGAGTTCGTTAATGCGTGTGGACAAGTGGTATTTTTTTGGTATTGTTCTGGTATTGGAGGGACCGGGATGGCCGAAACGCGCACCGAAGCGCTTCACCAGAATGCCGAGGGGCTGGATATCCAGGCCCCGGACGCCATCCTTTCCTATTTGGCCGATGCGCAGATCGACGCCGCCAAGGTGGTGCGTCAGGCTATTCCGTCTATCGCCAGAGCGGCTGAAATCATCGCTGGCAGGCTGAACAGCGGCGGCAAGCTTGCTTATGCGGCAGCCGGCAGCTCGGGTCTGATGGCGCTCGCCGATGCGCTGGAGTTGCCCGGCACCTTCGGCATACATCGCGACCGCATCGCCATCCTGATCGCCGGCGGCGACGAGGCCTTCCGCACGCTGGCCGGCGGGCCGGAAGACGATACCGAGGAGGCCGCGGCAGCGGTCGCCAATGCCGGCCTCGGCAAGGGCGACTGCCTGATCGCCATTTCCGCCAGCGGCACGACCCCCTATGCGGTGCGGGCCGTCGAGGAAGCCGCTCGCCGTGGGGCTGCCACCATCGGCATCGCCAACAACCGGAACTCGGCTCTGCTGCGGCAGGCCGAAACCGCTATCCTGCTCGAAACGCCGCCGGAGCTGATCGCCGGTTCGACGCGCATGGGCGCCGGCACCGCCCAGAAGATCGCGCTCAACATGCTGTCGACGCTGACCGCGGTCCATCTCGGCCATGTCCATGACGGCTACATGGTCAATTTGATGGCCGACAACATCAAGCTGCGCGACCGCGCGGCACGCATCGTCGCCGCCGTCAGCGGGCGCGGCACGGACGAAGCGGCCCGCCTGCTCGAGAAGAGCGGCGGCGCGGTCAAGACCGCCATTCTGCTCGCCGCTGGCGCCGACAGCGCCGATGCGGCGCGGAAGATACTGGAAGAGGCCGGCCAGAAGCTGCGGCCGGCCCTTTCCGCTATAGAGGGGAGCAAGGGGCGCACTGCCTCTGTTCTCATCAAAACCGAACCTGAAAAAGGTCAACAGGGAGACTGAGCATGACAACGAAACTACTGACGGCACTGCTTTTGGGCACCAGCATTCTCGGCTCGGCCGGGATGGCTTATGCCGACGACGTAACGCTCAACATCGAAAGCTGGCGCGGCGACGACCTTGCCATCTGGAAGGACAAGCTGATCCCGGCTTTCGAAGCCAAGAACCCAGGCATCAAGGTGGTGTTCGCACCGTCGGCTCCGACCGAGTATGACGCCGCACTCGGCGCCAAGCTCGCCGCCGGCTCGGCGGGCGACCTGATCACCTGCCGCCCGTTCGACAAGTCGCTTGAGCTGTTCAAGAAGGGCAACCTTGCCGACCTGTCGGCATTGCCCGGCATGGAGAACTTCTCGCCGGTGGCCAAGTCCGCCTGGCAGACCGACGATGGCAAGGCGAGCTTCTGCGTGCCGATGGCCTCGGTCATCCACGGCTTCATCTACAACAAGGACGCCTTCGACAAGCTCGGCATCAAGGTACCGGAGACGCGCGACGAGTTCTTCGCCGCGCTCGACAAGATCAAGGCCGACGGCACCTACATCCCGATGGCGATGGGCACCAAGGATCTCTGGGAAGCCGCGACCATGGGCTACCAGAACATCGGCCCGAACTACTGGAAGGGCGAGGACGGCCGCGCAGCGCTGATCAAGGGCGATCAGAAGCTGACCGACAAGGACTGGGTCGCGCCGTATGAGGAACTGGCCAAGTGGAAGCCATATCTCGGCGACGGGTTTGAAGCCCAGACCTACCCGGACAGCCAGAACCTGTTCACGCTTGGCCGCGCCGCCATCTACCCGGCCGGCTCGTGGGAAATCGGCCTCTTCAACACCCAGGCCCAGTTCAAGATGGGCGCCTTCCCGCCGCCGGTCGAGAAGGCCGGCGACACCTGCTACATCTCCGACCATACCGATATCGGCATGGGCCTGAATGCGGCTTCGAAGAACGCCGATGCGGCCAAGACCTTCCTGTCCTGGGTCGCCTCGCCGGATTTCGCCACCATCTATGCCAACGCGCTGCCCGGCTTCTTCAGCCTGAACTCCGCGCCGGTGAAGATGGAAGACCCGCTGGCGCAGGAATTCGTCTCCTGGCGCGGCAAGTGCAAGTCGACGATCCGCTCGACCTACCAGATCCTGTCGCGCGGCACGCCGAATCTCGAGAACGAGACATGGGTTGAATCGGCCAACGTCATCAACGGCACCGACACGCCGGAAGCTGCCGCCAAGAAGCTGCAGACCGGTCTCGACAGCTGGTACAAGCCGGCCAAGTAAGCGCTCAGGCTGAGCGCTGCTTGTCTCCCCCTCGAGGGGGAGATGGCGCCAAAGGCGACAGAGGGGGTCGGTAGACGCAGGCTGCGACCTGATCGTTGCTGGAAAGCACGATCAAATGTCGATGGCGCACTGCCTTGACC
>NZ_JAMYSA010000087.1:0-26014 GCF_040321735.1 Mesorhizobium sp. M0293 | reverse complement strand
ACATCAAAAACACAACCAGGATGGGAACGAATCCCCATCCTGATCGAAAAATCTTACCCAACTTTGCTTAAGTGAACTGCATTAGCCTCTCAGCGCCCTTTTTGCGATCATTTGATTGCATGGCTTAATGCGCCACGCCTTCCCACACCTTGCGCTTGGTGAGATAGACCAGCGCGCCGAACAGGAGCAGGAAAACCAGCACGCGGAAACCGGTCTTCTTGCGATCTTCCATATGCGGCTCGGCTGCCCACATCAAGAAAGCGGAAACGTCGCGGGAATACTGGTCGACGGTCTGTGGCGAGCCGTCGTCATAGGTCACCTGGCCATCGGACAACGGCTTGGGCATCTTCAGCGACACGGCGGACATGAAGTACGGATTGTAGTGGGTGCCTTCCGGGATCACCATGCCGGCCGGCGGCGTCTGGTCGTAGCCGGTCAGCAGCGAATGGATATAGTCGGGACCGCCCGCGTCGTACTGCGTGAAGATGTCGAAGACGAATTGCGGAAAGCCGCGCTCGACGCCGCGTGCCTTGGCCAGCAGCGACATGTCGGGCGGAGCGGCACCGCCATTGGAGGCGGCGGCGGCCTCCTCATTGGCGAAGGGTGCCGGAAAATGGTCGGACGGCTTGCCGGGACGATCGAACATGTCGCCAGCGTCATTGGGGCCATCATGGATCGTGTACTCGGCCGATAGCGTCTTGATCTGGGCATCGGAATAGCCGAAGTCCGACAGCGTGCGGAACGCCACCAGGTTCATCGAATGGCAGGCCGAGCAGACCTCCTTGTAGACCTTCAGGCCGCGCTGCAGCTGCGCCTTGTCATAGGTTCCGAACGGGCCGGTGAAGCTCCAGCTCATTTCCTTCGGCTCGTCGATCGGGAAATGCGTGGGTGCCGCAGCGTTGTGGGCCTCTTCGGCGGCGATCGCCCAAGTGCCCGCGGCCCCAGTGCCGGCGGCCACAAGGCCGAGCAGCGCCAGCGAGGTGAGAATCTTTTTCATGCCAAATCCCCTTAGATTCTCTACCGCTCAGCCTTTGGTCTCTGGCGCGGCCGTGGCGCCCGCCGGATGTCCGCCGCCGCCCTTGTTCTTGTCGAGCACCGCTTCGGTGATCGAGTTCGGCAGCCTTCGCGGCGTCTCGATCAGACCGAGCACCGGCAGCGCGACCAGGAAGAAGGCGAAGTAGAACAGCGTCGCCATCTGCGCCATGAACACATAGGTGCCTTCCGCCGGCTGCGACCCCAGCCAGCCCAGCAGGATGGCATCGGCCACGAACAGCCAGAAGAACAGCTTGTACCAGGGCCTGTAGACCGCCGAGCGCACCTTAGAGGTGTCGAGCCAAGGCACCAGGAACAGCATGACGATGGCTCCGAACATGCACAGCACGCCGCCGAGCTTGGAGTTGATCGGCCCGATATTGAAGGTGATGGCGCGCAGGATCGCGTAGAACGGCAGGAAGTACCATTCCGGCACGATATGGGCCGGGGTCTTCAGCGGGTTGGCGACCGTGTAGTTGTCCGGATGGCCGAGATAGTTCGGCAGGTAGAAGACGAAATAGGCGAAGAAGAACAGGAACACGATCATGCCGAACGCGTCCTTGATGGTCGCGTAGGGGGTGAAGGCAACAGTATCGGTCTTCGACTTGACCTCGATGCCGGTCGGGTTCGACTGGCCGACGACATGCAGCGCCCAGACGTGCAGCACGACGACGCCGGCGATCATGAACGGCAGCAGGTAATGCAGCGCAAAGAAACGGTTCAGCGTCGGATTGTCGACGGCGAAGCCGCCGAGCAAAAGCTGCTGAATCCAGTCGCCGACCAGCGGAATGGCCGTGAAGAAGCCGGTGATGACGGTGGCGCCCCAGAAGCTCATCTGGCCCCAAGGCAGTACGTAGCCCATGAAGCCGGTCGCCATCATCAAGAGGTAGATGATGCAGCCGAGGATCCAGAGCAGCTCGCGCGGCGCCTTGTAGGAACCGTAATAGAGGCCACGGAAGATGTGGATATAGACGGCGACGAAAAAGAACGAGGCGCCGTTCGAATGCATGTAGCGCAGCAGCCAGCCCGAATTCACGTCGCGCATGATCTTCTCGACCGAGCCGAAGGCAAGGTTGGTGTCGGCCGTGTAGTGCATGGCCAGCACGATGCCGGTCAGGATCTGCGCCACCAGCATGATCGACAGGATGCCGCCGAAGGTCCACGCATAGTTGAGATTGCGCGGCACCGGATAGGCGATGAAGCTGTCATAGACCAGCCGCGGCAGCGGCATGCGGGCGTCGACCCAGCGTCCGAGACCGGTTTTGGGCGTGTAGGTCGAGTGTCCCTCGCTCATCGAAATATCCCCTGCCTCAACCGATAAGGATCTTGGTATCGGAAATGAACTTGAATACCGGAACCGCCATGTTCTCGGGCGCCGGGCCTTTGCGGATGCGGCCGGCGGTGTCGTATACCGAGCCATGGCATGGGCAGAACCAGCCGCCGAAATCGCCTTCCTGGCCGAGCGGAATGCAGCCCAGATGCGTGCAGACCTGAACCATCACCATCCAGGCCTCCTTGCCGGGCGTGGTGCGGTTGGCGTCGGTCGCCGGTGCGTCGGCCGGAAGGTTGGCGTTGCGGGCGATCGGATCCTTGAGATCGGCCAGCTTGACCGCCTCGCCGTCCTTCATCTCCTGTTCGGTGCGGTTGCGCACCACGACAGGCTTGCCGCGCCACTTGACGATCAGCGACATACCCGGCGTCAGCGAGGCGACGTCGACCTCGACAGAGGCGAGCGCCAGCGTCGAGGCATCGGGGCGCATCTGGTCGATGAACGGCCACGCGACGGCACCCGCGCCGACCACTGCGGCCATGCCGGTGGCGACGTAGAGAAAATCACGACGGTTGGGATCCTGGGTGTCGGTTGCGCTCACGGGTGCCTGATCCTTTCGCCTCTTCCGTGCCGGTGGCTGAGCCTTGTTCCCCGCCCAACTACGCCAACCCGACAGCGCATGGCGAACAGGCTTGCGAATTCCTCCGGCATTTGGACTTCGGTTTATGCGTGAAGCCCGTTTTTGTCCAGACGGGTCAAGGCACAAGGGCAGATTGTCGCGGGGACAAAATCCGCCGCCGTGCAAAGCGACGCCGGATAGCCGTCAAACATCGCTAAACAGCAGGGAAACAACCGCAAATCCGATGCCCTTGTGCGCCTCGACACAAGGCGCCAGCCGGGTCTATCCTTACCATCATGGCACATGTCATAGACCGCGACACCTGGGCCGTTCGCACCGACCGCTGGAAGGGCGAACTGCAATGCGGCGCCTACGGCTCCAACTCTTGCCTGATCTTCAACTACCTGCCTGATGTTGGCGGCGGTCCCCGGCTGCACACGCATCCCTATGCGGAGATCTTCATCATCCGTCAGGGCACCGGCCTTTTCACCGTCGGCGACAAGGAGATCGAGGCTTCGGCCGGCCAGATCCTGATCGTGCCGCCCAACACGCCGCACAAATTCACCAATCTCGGCCCCGGTCCGCTGGAGACGACCGACATCCACGAGAACGGCAGCTTCATCACCGAATGGCTTGATTAGACCATGATCCCGAAAAGTGGGAACCGGTTTTCGGAAAGATTATGGTCAAAGACAGAGTTATTTGGCGCCGAGCCTCGCAAGCACGGCCCTCGGAATGTTGTATTCGCGGATGACGGCGTCATGCCTACGCAAGCCGCACAGCTCGCGCTGGATGAAATAGCCGTGCACCGCTTCGGCGGCATCCTTGAGCAGCCGGGGGCGTAGTTGCTCGTCGGCATTGTCGCGCAGCCTGGCCAGCGTTTCCTCGACCCGCTGGCCGGCGCGGCCGAGTGAGGCCGCCTTCTCCGCCAATATTTCATGGCCGAGCGCGTCGAAGGCGGCTTCAGCAGCCGAGGCGTTGGCAAGATGAGACGGCGGACGCAAGGACATTTCAGCCCCCTTTCCCGAAAATCATGCGGTGGGTGACGAATTCTTCGCCCACGACTGGCTGGAAGCCAAGCCGCTCATAGATGCAGGATTCAGGGCAACCAATACCGGAGCGTCGCCCCACCAGCCGCAACGATGTCGGCCTTCATCGCCTTGTCCTTCGGCGTCGCCGCTGCCCGGAGCCAGTTGATGGCGCCGGCAATGGTGTCGGGATTCTTCGGCTTGGCTTTGACGGTATAGGCGGTGCCGTTCGCGCGGAGATACATCTTCCGATAGGGCTGGTCGTGGACGGCGGCCGGGTCGACGATCCTGATCTCGGCGTCGACCACCACATCGATGATGCCACCGGTCATTGTGCCGCCCCGATGCGCGTGTGCTTGCTGACCCGCGGCACGGAGGGATCGGGCCGGCCATAGCGGCAGAGCTCATGGTGCACGCGGTAGACGGCGCGGTCGCCGCCCGAGTAGTGATAGCCAAAGGTCTGGCAGTCCGCGGTCTGGGCGTTGACGCCGAGGCGCATGTGCAAATAGTCCGAGCGCCGGCTGATCGTCCAGCCGTCCACCTCGGGCCGGGCGTTGAACGCCCAGCACCGATCTGTGACCTCCGTGATGCCGCGCAGTTCGTCGGCGAGTTCGACCGTCATCATTCTGCCCACTCCCGTGTACGCGCGACCGGTGCTTCCATGTCCGGGGCGGCGGCCTTGGCCACCTCGGTGAGCGTCTCGGCCACGCCGGCCTGAAGCGGCTTCAGGGCGCGGGCGGCTTCGAGGATCGCCTTCTTCGCCGCGCGCTTCTCCCGCTCGCTGGCGAGGAACGCTTCGTTCGTGCCATATTTGTAGAAGCGGCTCGTCTGCGTGAAGACCGTGCCGGTCTCCATGCCCATCTCGACCATCGCGGTGACCTTTGCCTCGCGGGACATTCCGGGGTTGGCCTTATGGAATGCCCAGATGTAGGCGACCGGCGCGTCAATCATGTCGCCGCCCTCAGGCAGCACCATTTCCGGCTCAGGCCCCGTGCGCTTGCCGAGCCCATGGAACTTCTTCCAATAGGTGAACTCGGTGCGCAAGTTGCCGGGGTTGAGGCCACGGCTGACACCGTGCGCGATGACATCGGCGGTCGATGGCGTGACCGAGTAGGCCGCAAGTTCATCGGCCACCGCCCAAGCCCGCCCGCAGAGCGTGTCCGGGCGCGGACGGATGACGCCGTTGCGCATGGGCCTCTCTTCGGGCGCCGGCTTGTCCTGCGCTTGGCGCGACATTTGCGTGCTGATCGTCGCGCGATTGTAGCCGAGCGGCTCCAGCGCGGCGACGGCGTCGGCCGTGGCCGCAGTCGGGTTGGCCGCGCGAAACTGGCGCACCGCCTCGATAGGGCCAATGGCCGGCGGCACCGTGGTGCCCTTCAGTAGCGAGATCGCGATACGAAGGCTCTTGATCGAACCCTCCAATGTCGCCTCAACGCTCGTCAGAGTCGCGAGCGCCGCCACCCGCATTGCTTCGTTCTTGTCGTTGTCGTCCATAGCGTTTTACCTCTTACACCTGCCAAATGACGCGAAGTTGCCACGCCGACGATTCGTCATAAGTATTTTATGCGGAAGGAAATTGCAAGATTTCCGCAGAAATATCGGAAAAGAAAGAGCCCAGCGCGAGGCCGGCCCTGCTCGAGGACCGGTTTCGCTGACGCCGCGAGTGCAAGTCTCAGCCGGAGTGGGGTGGATGGGGTGCCGAATTGGTGCCGAAAAGCGTGGACCCTTCGAAACTTTGAGTTGTAGTCTCAAATGGATGGCTTGGCCCACACTTGTTTTCGGAAAGATCATAGTCAAACCAAAGAGCTATTTCGCTCCGAGCCTGGCCAGCACAGCCTTCGGGATGTTGTATTCCCGGATGACGGCGTCATGCCTACGCAACCCGCACAGCTCGCGCTGAATGAAATGGCCGTGCACCGCCTCGGCCGCCTCCTTGAGAAGCCGGGGACGCAGTTGCTCGTCGGCATTCTCGCGCAGCTTGGCCAGCGTTTCCTCGACCCGTTTGCCGGCGCGGCCGAGTGCGGCCGCCTTTTCCGCCAATATTTCGTGGCCGAGCGCGTCGAAGGCGGCCTCGGCAGCCGAGGCGCCGGCTAAATGAGGTGGCGGACGCAAGGACATTTCAGCCTCCTTTCCTGAAGACCATGCGGTGTGTGACGAATTCTTCGCCTTCCACCGGCAGAAAGCCAAGCCGCTCATAGAAGCCGAAGGCTTCTCGCGGGGCGCGGGTATTCAGTACGGTGAAATGGCGACGTGCCCTGTCGATAACGGTCTCGACCAGCATCCGGCCAAGACCGGTGCGACGGTGCCGTGCACTGACGAACAGGTGCCTGACCCGGCCGTGGCCCCTGCCCTCGAAATAAGGATCGATGTTCAATCCGCACACGCCGGCGAGTTCCCGGCCATGCCAGGCTCCGTACAGCGCCTCACCGCGCTTCAGGAACTTGTTGCGGCCGCTCGCCCAGCCATCCGCCAGGCGCACCAGCATCCAGTAGCCTTCCAACCGGCTTTCCTGCTTCAGTGTATCGAAGGCCGGCATGGTCGGCCGGAGCCGCTGGAGCACGTAGCTGCCCCGGGGCCGATCTCTGGAATGACCTCTGGCGATCCGCCCATGCCCTACTCCGCCGGGCGTGTCTCTTCGAGCACGCTGTCCTCGTGATAGAGAAAACCGCCGGACTGCCGCTTCCAAAGCCGCGCATAGAGCCCGTCGAGCGCCACCAATTGGTCATGCGTGCCTTGCTCGACGATGCGGCCGCCGTCGAGCACCACCAGCCGGTCGAGTGCTGCGATCGTCGACAGCCGGTGGGCGATGGCGATGACCGTCTTGTTTTCCATCAGCCGCGTCAGATTCTCCTGGATCGCCGCCTCGATGTCGGAATCGAGCGCCGAGGTCGCTTCGTCGAGGATCAGGATCGGCGCGTCCTTGAGGAAGACGCGGGCGATCGCCACGCGCTGGCGCTGGCCGCCCGACAGTTTGACGCCGCGCTCGCCGACAAAGGCTTCGTAGCCGGCACGGTCCCTGTTGTCGCGCAAGCCGAGGATGAACTCATGCGCCTCGGCCTTTTTCGCCGCTGCGATCACCTCAGCGTCGGTCGCGTCAGGCATGCCGAGCTTGATGTTGTCGCGCAGCGAACGGTGGAACAGGGCCGTGTCCTGGCTGACGACGCCGATATTGGCGCGCAGCGAATTCTGCGTCACCTCAGAGACGTCCTGGCCATCGATGGTGATGGACCCGCCTTCCAGATCGTAGAGCCGCAGGATCAGATTGGCGAGCGTGGTCTTGCCGGCACCCGACGGCCCGACCAGCCCGACCTTCTCGCCCGGCCGCACGACGAGGTCGATGCCGTCGAGCACACCGAACCCTTTGCCGTAATGGAATTCGACGTTCTTCACCGCGATGCGTCCGCCGGCCACCATGAGCTCCTTCGCGTCGGGTGCATCGACCAGGCCAAGCGGCTGCGAGATCAACGCCTTGGAGTTTTCCAGCACGCCGAGGTTCCGCAATATGCTGTTGAGCTGCATCATCAGCCGGCCGAGCAGCATGTTGAGCCGCAGCACCAGCGACAGCGTGAAGGCGACCGCCCCAACCGTGATCGAGCCTTCGACCCAGAGATACACGGCAAAGCAGCCGATCGCGGTGATCATGATGCCCGACAGCGTCGTCAGCGCCATGCGCACGCCGGTCAGCCGACGGGTGAACGGGCGCAGCGCGTCGAGATAGATGTCGAAGCCATTCTTGATGTAGCGGTCGTCGCCGTCGGCCGAGAACAGTTTCAGCGTCTGCACGTTGGAATAGGAATCGACGATGCGGCCGGTGATCATCGAGCCGGCCTCGGCGGTTTCCTCCGCGTGCTTGCGGATTGCCGGCAGATAGAGTTTGGCCAACCAACCGAAGGCGGAAATCCAGATCACCACCAGCACCGCCAGCCTGAGATCGAGGCCAGCGACCAGCGCCAGCGTCGTCACCGTGTAGACTATCATGAACCAGACGACCTCGATGAAGCTTTCCATCAGGTCGCCGGTCGCTTGCCCCGCCTGCCAGACCTTGGTCGCGATGCGGCCGGCGAAATCGTTCTGGAAGAAAGCGTAGGACTGGCGCGACACGTGCCGGTGCGCCTGCCAGCGCACCAGATTGTAGAAGCCTGGCGTGATCGTCTGTTCGTCGACCAGCGCCGACAGGCCGACGACGATGGTGCGGATGACCAGCACGACCGCGATCATGAACACCAGTTCAGGGCCGGCGGCGTTCCACAGAGAATGCCAGCTGCGCTCGGCGGGAAGCTGGTCGAGAATGTCGACCAGCCGCCCGACGAAGTAGAACAGGCCGGCCTCGACCAGCGGCGCGATGCCGCCGATGACCAGCATGGCGAAGAAGGCGAACTTCGCCTGGCCGACATAGTGCCAGAGAAAGCCGCCGACGCTGGTCGGTGGCCGAAGATTCGCTGGCTCCCTGAACGGATAGACCCAGTTCTCGAACCAGCGATAGACGCCTGTCATCATGCGGCGGCCATCATTCTGCGGCTTGCCCCTTTGCAAGTGCATCATTGGCGACATCGGTCGGGATGTCCTCAAGCAGGAACCCGCCCGATTGACGCTGCCAGAGCTGCGCGTAGAGCCCGCCTCGGGCGACGAGTTCCTCGTGCGAACCTTCCTCGATGACACGGCCCTTGTCCATCACCACCAGCCTGTCCATCGCCGCGATGGTCGACAGCCGGTGCGCGATGGCGATGACGGTCTTGCCTTGCATGAGCTTGTAGAGATTCTCCTGGATCGCCGCCTCGGCTTCGGAATCAAGCGCCGAGGTCGCTTCGTCAAGGATAAGTATAGGTGCGTCCTTCAACATAACGCGAGCAATGGCGATGCGTTGCCGCTGGCCGCCGGACAATTTGACGCCGCGATCGCCGACATGGGCATCGAAGCCCTTGCGGTCTTTGGCGTCCGAAAGCCCAGCGATGAAATCCAATGCTTCGGCGCGCCCCGCTGCCTCGACAAGCAGCTCTTCCGAGGCATCAGGCCGGCCATAGAGGATGTTCTCGCGCACCGAACGGTGTAGCAGCGAGGTGTCCTGCGTGACCATGCCGATCTGGGCGCGCAGCGAATCCTGCGTCACAGCAGCGATTTCCTGGCCGTCGATCAGGATCTTTCCGCTCTCCAGGTCGTAGAAACGCAGCAGCAGATTGACCAGCGTCGACTTGCCGGCGCCCGAACGGCCGACGATACCGACCTTTTCGCCCGGCTTCACCGCCAGTGACAGGTTCTCGATCACCCCTTTCTGCTTGCCATAGTGGAAGCGGATGTCCTCGAAGCGGATTTCACCCCTGGAAACGGCGATGTCCTTCGCACCCGGCCTGTCCTCGACCAGGCGCGGCAACGAGATCGAGGCGATGCCGTCCTGCACCGTGCCGATATTCTCGAACAGGCCCGACATTTCCCACATGATCCATTGCGACATGCCCCATAGTCTGAGCACCAGACCGATGACCACGGCGACCGCACCGATCGTCACCGACTGCCCGAGCCACAGCCACAGCGCCATCGCCGTGACCGAGAACAGCAGCAGCGAATTCATGATGTAGAGCAGGCCGAAAAGCACCGTCACCAGCCGCATCGACCGGTAGACCGTCTGCAGGAAGCCGGCCATGCCTTCCCGCGCAAACGACGCTTCGCGGCGTGCATGGCTGAACAGCTTGACCGTCTGGATGTTGGAGTAGCTGTCGACGACGCGGCCGGTCATGGTCGAGCGCGCATTGGCTTGCTCCTCGCCGACCTTGCCCAGCTTCGGGATGAAATAGCGCAGCAACAGGATGTAGCCGACCAGCCAGACGCCGAGCGGCGCCGCCAGCCGCCAGTCGGCCGAACCGACGATGAACAGCATGCCAAGGAAATAGACGATGACGTAGTTCAGGACATCGATCAGCTTGATGACGCATTCGCGCACGGCGAGCGCCGTCTGCATCAGCTTGGTGGCGATGCGGCCGGCGAACTCGTCCTGGTAGAAGCTCATCGACTGCTTGAGCAGGTAGCGGTGCACCTGCCAGCGAATGCGCATGGGATAGTTGCCCATCAGCGTCTGCTGGTTGAGCAGCGAATGCAGCCATACCGTACCCGGCAGCGCGAACAGCACGATGAAGGCCATGCCGGCGAGCTTCCAGGCTTCCGTCTGCAGGAAGGTTTCGCGATTCTGACCCGACAGCCAGTCGACGATGCGGCCGAGGAAGCCGAACATCCACACTTCCGCAATCGCGATCGCCGTCACCAGCACCGCGTCGAGAAGAATATAGGGCCAGGCGCCGCGCGTATAATGCACGCAGAAGGCAACCAGCGTCCTGGGCGGCTCGACCGGTTCCGCCGCGGGGAACGGATCGAGCCGTCTTTCAAACCAGCTAAACAACAACATAGGCCATGCTCACAAATCTGTTTTCCGCTTATGCGGCGCGGGAGCGTACGAAGTCCCCGGACCGCACGGCGCCGAGGGCCGACGGTCCGGAATCATCCGGACCGTCGGCCCTGCTTCGCGCAATATAGGGGCTCGCGGGCTTTTCGCCGACAGCTGTGCCTGACGATCCTGACGGCGCACTGTTCACGATCCGGATTTTCGCACCGGGCCTGATCAGCCGGATGATCCGGCGCACCAGCGACGGCCGGCTCGGGTCGGGAACCGCGTGCGAGAAATCGACATCCGGCAGCATGCCGCGATGCGGCCGGCGGCGGATCTCGGCGTGAACCGCCGACGAATAGGTGTCGCCGATCAGCAGCGCCCAAGTCGGCAGTCGGTGAATATGCAGGCTCCTTGAGCCGGGTATTCTGTAGGGATCGAACATCGGTCCGTCCTCCGTGTGAAAATAGAGATAAAAAGGCGAAGCAACATCGTCCGCCGGCATTCGGCCGGAGGCACGCATTGCGTCGGTCTGGACACGATAGGCATCGGTCTGGACATGCTCAGGTGGGGCGTTCAGCCCTTTTGACTTTTTGAAAAACATCGCAGGATTCCTTCGAGAGCCGAAAAATCGTTTCGGCGGGAATCGGTGCGATCAAGTCTTAGAGAGTCAGGAGAATTGTCGTACCGAAGCCGCCGGCAGGCAGGTAAGCCCACGAGAGGGGCGCTGGATGTGCATGGTCATCATGAATTACCCCTCCATCGGTTCGGGTTGACAATGGAGCTGACATACCCGACTTCGCAGAAAATGGCCACCCGCAGGTCCAGCAATTTCCAAAACCGCGAGCCCGCTGTGGCCGATTTGCCACTTATTAGAAAGACGCGGAAATGAACTGTCGTCTCCGCATCGCGCTCTACCAGCCGGATATCGCCGGCAACACCGGGACAATCCTGCGCTTCGCCGCTTGCCTCGGGCTCGGCGTAGATATCATTGAACCGGCCGGCTTTCCGCTTTCCGACAAAGCGCTCAAGCGAGCCGGGATGGATTACCTCGAAATGGCTGCTCTGACCCGGCATGTCGACTGGCACGCCTTCGAGGACTGGCGCAAAGCCCGCGCACACCGGCTGGTGCTGCTGTCGACCAAAGCCACGACCGCTTACACCAGCTTTGCCTTCGCCGATGGCGACATCCTTCTGGTTGGCCGCGAATCCGCAGGCGTTCCGGATCCCGTTCATCAGGCGGCGGATGCGCGGCTGACCATCCCCATGCAGGGCGCGGCGCGCAGCATCAACGTCGCGCTTTCCGTCGCCATGGTGGCGGGCGAAGCCATCCGGCAACTGGGATAACGGCACTCCGTCTCCCGTCATCTTGACCCAGGCGCACATCGCCTTCTCCTTCGTTTGCAGATCCTGGGTTTCTTCGCTACAAGCTCAACTTAACTTGAGGTCAAGCGGAAAAATCGGGACGAAAAACAGAGATGGCACCGGTAACGGAATTGACGGTCGGCCAGGTGGCCATGCGCAGCGGTGTCGCGGTATCGGCGCTGCATTTCTATGAGGCCCGCGGCCTGATCCGCAGCCACCGCACGTCGGGCAACCAGCGCCGCTACGGCCGCGACGTGCTGCGGCGCGTGGCGATTATCAAGGTGGCGCAAGAGGTCGGCATCTCGCTGGCCGAGATCGGCACGGCCCTGGCATCGCTGCCCGAGGGCCGCACGCCGACGCGCGATGACTGGAACCTGCTGTCAACCGCCTGGCGCGACGGGCTCGATCACAAGATCGCCCAGCTGAAGAAACTGCGCGACGGGCTGACCGACTGCATCGGCTGCGGCTGCATGTCGATCGACAAATGCCCGCTGCGCAACAAGGGCGACCGGCTGGCAAGGGAAGGCACCGGCGCGAGGCGGTTGGTCGCAGGCTGAGCACCCTCCCCTCGTGGAGGAAAGCGCGCTTCAGTCAGCCGCCGGCAAGCGCCTGATGGTGAACTCGATCAGGTCGCCCGGCCGCTCGAACCAGCTTTCGATCTCGGTCCAGTAGGCCTGCTTGGGAAAGCGCTCGAACCATTCCTTGGCCTTGAGCCGCGCATCGGAGCGCGGCAGCACGAAGGTCTCGCGCAGGAAACCGTCGCGCGGCATGCGCGCGCGCTCGGCCCGGCTTTGGTCGAGCCTTTTCTTCAGGCCATCCAGCGGTGGTCTTGCCGGGGTGCGCACGAAACAACTCCTTGCACCTAGCGCATGACCCCGAAATCGGAATCGAGTTTCGGAAAGGATCATGCGCAAAACCAAAGTGACTTGACCCTTGCCCCTAAGAGATTAGGGATCGCGCCGGCAAAAGACGAGTCATTTGTAGGGCTCGCCGCCCACAACCGGAGACGGCACTTGGAACGACCCGAAATACCGGCAGGCCTGCCCGCCGACATCGAACAGAAGAAGATGAAGGCGCGACTGTGGTTCGAGGCGCTGCGCGAACGCATCTGCGCCACCTTCGAGCAGATCGAGCAGGATCTTGGCGGGCCACTGGCCTCATGGTCGCCAGGCCGTTTCGAAAAGACGCCATGGGAACGCGACGCAGGTAAGGGCGGCGGCGGCACCATGTCGATGATGCACGGCCGCGTCTTCGAGAAGGTCGGCGTCCACACCTCGACCGTCCATGGCGAGTTCTCGCCCGAATTCAGGAAGCAGATGCCCGGCGCCGAGGAAGACCCGCGCTTCTGGGCATCCGGCATTTCACTGATCGCGCATCCCTGGAACCCCAACGTTCCGGCCGTGCACATGAACACGCGCATGGTCGTCACCTCGCGCCAATGGTTCGGCGGCGGCGCCGATTTGACGCCCGTGCTCGACCGCCGCCGCACCCAGGACGACCCCGACACGGTCGCCTTCCACCGCGCGATGCAATTCGCCTGCGAGAAGAACGTCGCGGTGGCCGATTATCCGAAATTCAAAGCCTGGTGCGACGAGTACTTCTATCTATCGCACCGCAATGAGCCCCGCGGCACCGGCGGCATCTTTTTCGATTGGCTGCATTCGGGCGAAGACAAGGGTGGCTGGAATGCTGATTTCAACTTCGTCCAGGATGTCGGCCGCTCTTTTCTCGTCGTCTATGGCCACCTCGTACGCGCCAACTTCAACGAGAACTGGACCGACGGTGACCGCGACGAACAGCTCATCCGCCGCGGCCGTTATGTCGAATTCAATCTGCTTCACGATCGCGGCACCATCTTCGGACTGAAGACCGGCGGCAATGTCGCGGCAATCCTCTCTAGCCTGCCGCCAGAGGTTCGCTGGCCGTAACAATTTGGTGAGCGCGGCGTGAGCCGCATTGATGTCCCATTTGCGCGAAATGGGCATGGAATGTGGCACGCGGTGCGGTGAAAAATTTCTTTTTCGTCTAATAGGCTATTGAAAAGGCTGGCCTATTTGTGGCGCCGGGTCGGGAAGCGCCGGCGGTTCGCCCGAGAGCAATTCCAGGAAAGTGTGAAACGGTTTTCCGTTCGGAATTGCCTCAAAACAAGCGAGCCGCGACCCGACGCGACCGGACGGCCCAGACGATGCGGGACACCTTCGTCAAAAAGGATGCCCGCCCCTTCCAGGAGTACTTTGCAATGCGCAAGATCATTGTTTCGGCTGCAGCCGCTGCCCTTCTCGCTTCCGGTTCGGTGGCGTTCGCCGCCGTCAAGCACACCACCGGCACGATCAAGACCTTTGACGCAGCGGCCAAGAGCCTTGTCCTTGATGACGGATCGTCTTTTACGCTTTCCAAGACCTTCAAGGATCCTGGCCTGCAGACCGGCGAAAAGGTCCGCGTCTCTTGGGACATGAGCGGCAAGAAAAAAATCGCCGAGGCTGTCAAGATCGCGAAGTGATGGCCTGCCAAAGCAGGGCAAGATGATGTCTGGTCCTGCTTCGGGCTAGCGCGAAAGGGCGGAGCAGAGCTGTTTCGCCCTTTTTGCCGTTGACGGCAACCGATACCACCCCATCTGTGTTATGCTTTCCACCCGCTCGCGGCTCCGCGGATTCAACCCTGAAATCGGACCATGAGCCAAGAAAGTGCCGGAGCCTCGATCGGGCTCCACGGAGGAAAAGGAGAAATCGCATGAAGGAATTTCACTGCGGGTCGCTCGTGCCCGGCTGTGACTGGCACACACGTGCCGATGAGGAGGCCGAGGTCATGCGCCGTGTCGTCGAGCACATGCGCGAGACCCATGGCGAGACGGTCATCCGCGAGACGATGATCGAGGCGATCCGCTCGCGCATCGAAAAGACCCGCGACGCGGCCTAGCATTTGCCGCTCGGATTCATCCGCAACACCAACAAGCCGCGTTGGCACTTCAAGGTTGGTCGAGAAGCGCCATCGCGGACGTTCTGCCGGCAAGACACGCAGGTCAAAGAATTATATTTTCCTCAGCTAAAATAAACCCTGCGGTAACCGACCCCGTGCAACTGTCGGGGTAGATAATCCGGCTACAGTGGGGCTGCAAGAGAAGCCCGTCGCCACCAGGCACTGGTCCGGGATCGGTGGGGCGAGGTGTTTCGCGCATGCGCGAAAAGTCCGGCAATCGAGTGAGTTTCCGCACGACGGCGCTCCTGCTGTACGGGCTCCTTTCAGCGTCTCCGGCGATAGCCCAGGAAGTGACCACATCGCTGGTCGACCTCCATCAAGGCTCGCCGCTCAGCGATCGCGCGCGCGGCCTTGGCGGCGGCGGTTATGAACTGCAGGACGGAAGCCGGATATCGTTCAACCAATGGTACCACGCAAGCTGGGTCGACATGCATGTCGAACTTTTGACCCAGATCACGGAAGACACCGGCATCCTCTGGGGATTTGGCACCGGAGAAGAAGGTGAGAAATATCGCATCGAGCCCAGCCTAAAGCTGGGTTTCCTCACGCAGATGCATCCGGGTCCGAACAGCACTCTTTCCTTGTCGCTCACCACGACCCTCGGCGGCAAGCTTACCGAAAAGCCATGCGAAGCGAACTACGGCGATTTCGGTACTTACAGCGTCAATTGCCGGCTCGCGGCCAGCGAGATGGCACCAGAGGAAACTTTGAAATATCTGGTTAACGCTAAACCGGAGAGCCAGCACCTCTGGCTGAATTACCGTGTTACTTTCTGATCACCGGGGAGGATGCAAATGAGAAAATCATCTCGTCCCGAAATTCACGTTCGCCCGCCCTGGTTCCTGTTTGAACGGAGTAAGAGCATGTCCGGTAGTTGCTTGAAATTCGTTATCGTTGCGGCTCTCACCACCCTGTCGGCGCCGATGGCTTCGGCACAGGAGGCGGTCAATGCGGATGAGATGGCCGCGCTGTGTCACGGCGGCGGCCGATCCACATGCGCGAGTGCAACGATACCGGCTGCGACCACACAGGCGGTGCAGGGGTGGATGAGCCCCGACGTCGGCGCGGCATGGGCCGCGGGGTACAAGGGCAAGGGCGTCACGATTACCATTGTCGACGATTTCTCCAGTACATCGCGCTTCTCGGGCAATTTCGGTGTCGGGGTTCAAACCCAGCGCCACGGTGAGTGGACGCGCGAGGAAGCCAGCATGATCGCGCCCTTGGCGACCATCAGGTCGAAGGACTTTTCAACCAGTTCGGCCGTCAGCCTGACGCGTGGCCTGAACGTGCTCAATCTGAGCTATGGCATGTACGCCAACGCCGGTTACAGTTCGAACCAGATCGGATGGAGCGCCGAGGAAGCCTCCATCATCTCCTATGCCACCAAAGGGTCGGCCTTTGTTTCGAAGGCGGCGGGCAATGATTCGGTTGCCGTGGGCGGTGTCACAAGCGGTCAGCAGGACTATCTCGACATCGCCTTGGTTGGCAAAGCCTCTGCGGTCTTCGTCGGCGCCCTGTCGACGAACGGCACAACAACCAACAAGGCCCAGCTTGCCTGGTACTCCAACTATGCCGGCTCCGACCCGCTCGTGCAAAGCCACTTTCTTGTGGTTGGCGTCGATGGGAGCAAGACAGGCCTATATGGCACCTCCTTCGCAGCGCCGATCATTTCAGGATATGCGGCGATACTAGGCAGCAAATTCACCAAGGCCACGCCGACCCAGATCACCAACGATCTGCTCAATACGGCTCGTACCGACACCCTGGTCAACTATAGTGCTTCCATGTACGGCAAGGGCGAAGCGAGCCTTTCACGCGCCCTGGCTCCCGTGGCAATCAGGTAGCTTCGCTCGTTCGACGACATTAGACCGTCACGGAGCACAGACTTCGAGCCAAGGCCTAGGTTTCCAGTGCCTTCGCGGCGCGATCAAGCAGTGCGTCGCGATCAGGCGCAAATCCCGTTTCGATCCATTCCGCCTCGAGGTTCTTGAGGATTTCGCCCAGCTTCGGTCCTGGCGTTGCGCCGAGCGCCGTCAGATCGGCGCCTTTCAGCGGGAATACCGGTTTTTTCCATTTGAGCGCGAAGGCCAGCAGCCGCGAAAACCCGCCGGCTTCAAGCAGCGCGTCGGTGTCCTCGACAGCGCGCGCCCGTGCCCCGGCGAGCGACAATCTGAGCCGGTCGACAAACCCCTGCCGGTCGCCGCGATAGAGCCTCTTCGCCAGCTCGCCCTCGGTCGTCTTCGGCTCGACGGCGGTGGCAAGCGCCCAGTGGCGCAGGCGATCCGCTTGGGCAGTCGAAAATTTGAGCCGCTCGGCGAGCGTCTTCGTGCGCGCGGCATCCGGCGGCACGATCGCTTCCAGCCGCAGCAGCGGGTCAGGTGCCCAGCCCAGATCCTTCTCGGCCTTGGTCAGCCCGTGGATCGCATCGATGCCCCATTTCTCGCTTTCCGGCAGCGCGGCGGTCAACACACCAGCCTGCCGCATCCAGAGCAGCGCCCGCGAGGGATCAGGTGCTGACAGAAGCTTCTTCAGTTCCGACCAGATGCGCTCCGCCGAAAGCTGGGCCAACCCTTCCTTCAGCCGGGCACAGGCCTTCAGTCCCTCGGCGTCCGGCCGGCCATCGCCGTACCACGCGAAGAAACGGAAGAAACGCAGGATGCGCAGATAATCCTCACGGATGCGCGCTTCCGCATCGCCGATGAAGCGCAGCCGGCGTGCCTCGATGTCGGCGACGCCGCCGACCAGGTCGACAACCCTGCCATCGGCCTCGGCATAGAGCGCGTTGATGGTGAAGTCGCGCCGCTCGGCATCAGGCTTCCAGTCGCGCCCGAACGACACCTTGGCGCGCCGCCCGTCGGTCTCGATGTCGGCGCGCAAGGTGGTGACCTCATAGGGCTTGCCGCCGGCGACCACCGTGATCGTGCCATGCTCGATGCCGGTTGGCACCGCCTTGAAGCCCGCCGCGTCGGCGCGGCGGATGGTTTCCTCAGGCAAGCACGTGGTGGCGATGTCGATGTCGGCGACCGGCTGGCCCATCAGCGTGTTGCGCACGGCGCCGCCCGCGACACGCGCCTCTTCGCCGCCCTCGGCCAGTGCGGCCAGCAGGCGCTGCAGATGCTTGTCGCCGAGCCAGTCGGCCCTGCCCGCGATCGAGACACTCACGCATAGAGCCTTTCATAGAGCGTGCGGATGATGCCGGCGGTGACGCCCCAGATGCGCCGGTCGCCATAAGGCATGTCGTAGAAGAACCATTCGAGATCGTTCCACATGCGGCTGTCGCGCTTGTGATTAGCCGGGTCCATCAGGAAGCGCAGCGGCACTTCGAAGGCAGCATCGACCTCGTCGGCATTCAAGGTGAGTTGGAAACCCGGCTGCACGATGCCGAGAACCGGTGCGATGCGGTAGCCGCTGCCGGCGACATAGTCGGGCATGCGGCCGATGACCTCGATGCCATCCTGGCCAAGGCCGATCTCCTCGAAGGTCTCGCGCAGCGCCGCGGCCTCCGGGCTTGGATCGGTGGGATCGATGGTGCCGCCGGGAAAGGCCACCTGCCCCGAATGGTTGCGCAGCTTTTCGGCTCGTTTTGTCAGGAGAACCGTCGCATCGCCTTCGTGATCGACCACCGGGATCAGCACCGCCGCATCGCGCAGCGCCTTGCCCTGGTTAAGGCGTGGGTGACCGGGGTTGAAGCGATGATCGCCATAGTCGTCCCCGGCATGCGCATCCGGCTGCGCGGCAAAGCGCGCGCGAAAATCCGCGGATGAAAATGGCGCCGGCGACACCTGGTCCATCACGCGCTCAGCCGCTTCAACTGGTCCGCCGGCATGATCGGGAACACAGCATTCTTCGAGCGCACCGCGAACATGGTCTTGCCGCCGATCTCGACCTCCTCGCCATGTCCGACCAGCTCATACATCACCGGCCGCGCAACCAAGGCCTCGAGCCGGCCGCGCACCAGTACATAGGGCTTCAGCCCGCCGGTCTCGTTCTCGTCGACGAAGCGCAACGGCCGCTCCGGTCCGGCCTCGACCACATCGCCGACATTGGTGCGGAAGGTGATGATTTGCGCGTCGCCGTCGCCAGAAACATCCATTTCGACGGCGATGAAAGGCGCATCGGCGACGCGGATGCCGACCTTTTCCACCGGTGTCACCAGATAGGTCCTGCCGTCGGCATCCTTGCGCAGCACCGAGGAGAAAAGCTGCACCAGCGGCATGCGCCCGATCGGCGTGCCCAGGTAGAACCAGGTGCCGTCGGCCTTGATTTCCATGTCGAGATCGCCGCAGAAGTCCGGATTCCAGCGCTCGACGGGTGCTGCGCCCTTGCCGGCGCGGGCCGCGCGCGAGATCAGCGCCTCGAGCCCCCGCGCCTCGGTGGCGGTCGTCAGGCCTTCTTCACGATGTTCCAAGGGTCCCGTCATGGTCACGAAATAGTCACTGTTGTTCCGCTTGTCAGCCTAAGTCTGTGATTTAAATTCTGATGCAGACGCTAGGCGAGGCCGAATCGCGGCAGTCATGGTATGCTGCAGGCAGGTATTTCCAACCACAAGGATCGATGCGGCATGAGCGTAATGGTCAAGGAAAGCCCGATCAGCGAAACGGACATGATCGCCGAGGCCGAGAAAGCGCTGGCCGACATCTCCAGGATCCGCGACGGGGTCGGCCGGGTCATCTTCGGCCAGGAGAGCGTCGTCGAGCGCACGCTGGTGGCGCTTTTGGCCGGCGGCCACGCGCTGCTGGTCGGCGTGCCGGGCCTCGCCAAGACCAAGCTGGTCGAAACGCTGGGCATCGTGCTCGGCCTCGATTCCCGCCGCATCCAGTTTACCCCCGACCTGATGCCCTCCGATATCCTTGGCTCCGAGGTGATGGAGCAGGACGAGATCGGCAAGCGCTCCTTCCGCTTCATCGCCGGGCCGATCTTCGCCCAGCTTCTGATGGCCGACGAGATCAACCGCGCCTCGCCGCGCACCCAGTCGGCGCTGCTGCAGGCGATGCAGGAGTATCACGTCACCATTGCCGGCGCCCGCTACGACCTGCCAGCGCCCTTCCACGTGCTGGCGACGCAGAACCCGCTGGAGCAGGAAGGCACCTATCCGCTGCCCGAGGCCCAGCTCGACCGCTTCCTGATGCAGGTCGACATCCTCTATCCCGAAATCGAGGC
The DNA here is from genome assembly GCF_040321735.1 of Mesorhizobium sp. M0293. Taxonomy (NCBI): domain Bacteria; kingdom Pseudomonadati; phylum Pseudomonadota; class Alphaproteobacteria; order Hyphomicrobiales; family Phyllobacteriaceae; genus Mesorhizobium; species Mesorhizobium sp. M0293. The sequence continues at coordinate 6,191 of NZ_JAMYSA010000087.1, read as the reverse complement.
GGAGCGCCGCATCCTTCTCGAAACCACCGGCATCGAGGACGCGAAAGCCCAGAATGTGCTGCAGCCGGTGCGGCTGAAGGAGATCCAGACGCTGATCCGCCGCATGCCGGTGCCCGAAAGCGTCGTCGAGGCGATCCTGACGCTGGTGCGCTCGGCGCGTCCCGGCCAGGGCAATGCCGAGACCGACAAGCATGTCGCCTGGGGCCCTGGCCCGCGCGCCAGCCAGGCGCTGATGCTGTGCACCAGGGCGCGTGCGCTCTACGACGGGCGGCTGGCGCCCTCGATCGACGATGTCCGCGCACTGGCCGAGCCGGTGCTGCAGCACCGCATGGCGCTGACCTTCGCCGCCCGAGCCGAAGGCACCAGCGTGCGCGACGTGGTGGCGAAACTGGCCAAAGGTATCTGATGGCGCGTATTGGCGAGGTCCAGGCTCCGGCAGCGACGCGCGACGCGCTCGCCCGTGGCCGGTTGCGGGCCTCGCTTGTGCCCGACCTGCTGGTCGAGGCGCGCCGCATCGTCAACACCGTAATCGCCGGCTGGCACGGCCGCCGCAAGCGCGGCATCGGCGAGAATTTCTGGCAGTTCCGGCCCTATGTCGAAGGCGATTCCTCACGCATCGATTGGCGTCGCTCGGCGCGCGACGATCATACCTATGTGCGCGACCGCGAATGGGAAGCCGCCCATACGGTCTGGCTATGGGCCGACCCCTCGCCCTCGATGCTCTACAAATCGACCGGCGCCAGCGTTTCCAAGCAATCGCGCGCGCTGGTGCTGGCGCTGGCCATGGCAGAGCTGTTGTCGCGCAGCGGCGAGCGCATCGCCTGGCCCGGCCTCACCGATCCGTTCACCGCCCGCAACGGCGCCGAGCGCATCGCCGCTCAGCTCATGCATGCCGGCGACTTGCCCGCAAAACCCGATTTGTCCGATATCCGACGCTTCTGCGACATCGTTGTCGTCAGCGATTTCCTCGATCCCGTAGAGGAGACGATGGCTTGGCTCGACGTGCTTGCCCGCCACGGCGTGCGCGCCCACCTGATCGAGGTCGCCGACCCGGCCGAGGAAACCTTCCCCTATGCCGGCCGCACCGAGTTCACCGATCCCGAGACCGGCGACAAGCTGACCGCCGGCCGCGCCGAAATCCTGGGTGACGAGTATCGCCTGCTCTATACCGCCCGCCGCCACGAACTGGCCGCCTGGTGCAAGCGCCTCGGCTGGAGCTTTACCGTCAACCACACCGATCGGCTGGCTTCCGACGCGCTGGTGCGCCTGCACATGGCGATGACCGCCGATGGTCCCTCTGTCGGGCCGACCGCTGGTGGCGGTCGTGCCAGCATGATCGCCAGTGGCGATCAGCCCAGGCCGACCGTAGGCGGTCGTGCCGGAAAGATCAGCGCATGAGCTGGCTGCCGCTCTCCTTTGGCGCCCCCATGGTGCTGTGGGGCCTGCTGGCGCTGCCGGTGATCTGGTGGCTGTTGCGGCTGACGCCGCCCAAGCCGCAGACCGAGATCTTCCCGCCGCTGAAGATCCTGGCCCGGGTGTTGAAGCGCGAGGAGACGCCGCAGCAGAGCCCGTGGTGGCTGACGCTGCTCAGGCTCTTGATGGCCGCCCTCATCGTGGCCGCATTGGCCGACCCGGTCTTCAACCCGCGCGAAAAGCTGCCGGCCGAGGGTGCGGCGCTCGCGCTCGTCATCGACAATGACTGGGCCAGTGCCGCCGACTGGGGCAAGCGCGTCGCCACCGCCGAGCGGCTGATCAACGATGCCGGCTCGAACGGCGTGCCTGTTATTATCGCCTTCACGGCCGAAAAACCCAATGCGGAGGTCGGCCCCTTCGATGCCGCCACCGCCCTTGACCGGCTGCGCGCCGCCAGGCCGCGGCCGATCCCGACCGACCGGCCCGCCGTCTATGCCCGCGTCGCCGGCGTGCTGGAGACCTTACCCGGCGCAAGTGTCGCCGTGCTCGCCGATGGCCTTGCGGCCAAGGGCGACGAGGCCGCCTTCAACACGCTTTTGTCGAAAAATGCCGCCCGTGTCGTCTGGGCAACCGCCGACAGGCTGTCGCTGACCGGCCTGACCGCCGCCGACAACCAAGTCGACGGCTTTGCCCTGACGGCCATCCGCGCGCCGGGCGACCCTGCCCCGGCGCAGGTCACCGCCGGCGCATTCGACGACAAGGGCCGCCGCATCGCCGATGCGACGCTGACTTTTTCGCCGGGCGAAACCACAGCCACCGGCACCGTGGCGGTACCGTTCGAGCTGCGCAACGACTTCGCCTCGATCGCGCTCGACGGCGAGCGCCAGGCCGGCGCGGTGCGCGTCCTCGATGAAAGCTCCAAGCGCCGCCGCGTCGGGCTGTTGTCGCAGGCCGAGGCCGACCAGGCGCAGCCGCTTTTGTCGCCGCTCTACTACATCAGGCGCGCGCTGCAGCCCTTCGCCGATCTGGTCGAACCCTCCAGCGCCGACCTCGCCGACGCCATCCCGCAGATCCTCGACCAGAGGCCGGCGATGATCATCATGGCCGACATCGGCACCATTCCCGCACAGGTCCGGCAAAGGCTGGTCGACTGGGTCGACAATGGCGGCACGCTGGTGCGTTTCGCCGGGTCGCGGCTGGCCGCTGCCGGCAATGACGACGATCTGCTGCCGGTTCGCCTGCGCACCGGCGAACGTTCGCTCGGCGGCGCGCTGTCATGGACGTCGCCGCAGCAGGTCACCGAATTCCCCAAGGCCGGCCCGTTCGCCGATCTCGCTCCGCCGACCGAGGTCACCGTCAGCAGGCAGGTGCTGGCCGAGCCGACGCCCGACATCGTCGAGCGCACCTGGGCGGCCCTTGCCGACGGCACGCCGCTGGTCACCGGACTGAAGAAAGGCAAGGGCACGCTGGTGCTGTTCCACGTCACGCCCGAGGCGACCTGGTCGAACCTGCCGATCTCGGGCAGCTTCGTCGAGATGCTGCGCCGCATCGTGCAGCTGTCGCGCAACCAGGGCGCGGCTATCGCCAATGCCGAAGCTGCCGCCACCTCGCTGGCGCCCTATCGCATGATTGCGGCCGACGGCTCGCTGGTGCCGCCAACGCCGGACGCACGGCCCCTGGTGCCGGGCGCCGGCGCCCTGCCGGTAACATTTGAGAACCCGCCCGGCCTCTATGGTTCCGAGACGGGTGTGTTTGCCCACAATTTGCTTGAAGCCGACAGCACATTGACACCGCTGGCACGCCCGCAGATCACTGTTCCGGTCACATCAATCCAGTATGCCTTCGACGAATCGCGCAATTTGAAGGGCACGCTGGTCGCGGCTGCCCTGGTGCTGATGTTGCTCGACACGCTGGCTGTGTTCTGGATAGGCGGCCTGTTTACCCGCCGGCCGCGCCGTACTGCTGCCATGGCCACGACCACAGCGATCCTGATTGCGCTCGGTGCCTTGTTCGGCCATGCCGATCTCGCCCGCGCCGATGACGCCAAGCCGGGCGACGAGGTCGCAATAGAGGCGATTTCGAAGACCCGCATAGCCTATGTGCTGACCGGCGTGCCGGGCGACGATTCGATTAGCCGCGCCGGGCTCGAGGGCCTGACCCGCTTCCTGGTCGAGAAAACGGCACTGGAACCGGGCGCACCGGCCGGCGTCGACATCTCCAAGGACGAATTGTCGTTCTATCCCTTGATCTACTGGCCGATCGATCCGGCTGCACCGATGCCGAGCCAGGCCGCGATCGCCCGCATCGACGCCTATATGCAGCAGGGCGGCACGGTGCTGTTCGACACCCGCGACCAGTTCGCCAACGGTATCGGCGCCGATTCGACCAGCCCGGCGACGGAGCGGCTGCGCGACATCCTCGGCAGCCTCAATGTCCCGCCGCTGGAGCCGGTGCCGTCCGACCACGTGCTGACGAAATCCTTCTTTATCCTGCCCGAATTCCCCGGCCGCTTTGCAGGTAGCCCGCTCTGGGTCGAGGCATCGCTCGAAGCCAGCAATGCCGAGAACCGGCCGGTGCGCACTGGCGACGGCGTCTCGCCGATCATGATCACCGCCAATGATTTCGCCGGCGCCTGGGCGGTCGACGAGAATGGCGATCCACTGCTGCCGACCGTGCCGGCGGACCCGATGCAGCGCATCTACGCACTGCGTGCTGGCGTCAACATCATGATGTACATGCTGACCGGCAACTACAAATCCGACCAGGTCCACGTGCCGATACTGCTCGAACGGTTGGGGCAGTAGAATGATGTCTTTTGTTGCACCTCCGCGGATCAACCCTCCCAAATGGGAGGGTAAGGAATGAACTGGTCAATCTCCTTCGAACCGCTGATCTCCTGGCCCTTGCTGGCCTTGGCGCTGGTGCCGTTGGCGCTGCTGGCGCTGATCGGCCTGTGGTTTCGCCAGCGCGGCTCAGTCTTCCGCTTCATCGCTTTGATGGCGCTCGCCGCCGCCCTGTTCAACCCGGTATTCCTCAACGAGGAGCGCGAGCCGCTGAAAAGCATTGTCGCCCTCGTTGTCGACCGTAGCCAGAGCCAGGATATCGGCGACCGCACGAAACAAACCGACGAGGCGCTGACGGGGCTGGAGCAGCGTCTTGGCCGCTTCAAGCAGTTCGACGTGCGCGTCGTCGAGGCCGGCAAGTCCGAGGCCGCCGAAGAGCGCACCGAAACGCGGCTGTTCAGTGCGCTCGAGGGCGCGTTCCGCGACGTGCCGCCGTCCCGCATCGGCGGCGCCATCATGATCACCGATGGCGAGGTCCATGACGCGCCCCCGGGCGCCCCCGATTTCAACGCCCCGCTGCATGCCCTGATCACCGGCAACGACCACGAAAAGGATCGCCGCATCCGCTTCGAGAACGCGCCGCGCTTCGGCCTTGTCGGCAAACCGCTCGACATGACCTACCGCGTCATCTCGACCGAAAACGAGACCGGTCCGGTCGACGTGCGCGTCTCGGTCAATGGCGAGCAGGTCGCGGTCGAGCACGCCACCGTCGGCCAGGCGATGCCGCTGCAGGTGACCATTCCCGCCGCCGGCCGCAACATCGTCGAACTCGCCATCGACCGCGAGCCGGGCGAGCTGACCGACACCAACAACCGCGCCATCGCGCTCATCGACGGCATCCGCGAGAACCTGCGCGTGCTGCTCGTCTCCGGCGAGCCGCATGCCGGCGAGCGCACCTGGCGCAATCTGTTGAAATCCGACGCCTCGGTCGATCTCGTCCATTTCACCATTCTGCGGCCGCCGGAGAAGCAGGACGGCACGCCGATCAATGAATTGTCGCTGATCGCCTTCCCGACCCGCGAGCTGTTCGTCGAGAAGATCAAGGATTTCGACCTCATCATCTTCGACCGCTACCAGCACCGCGACGTGCTGCCGATCCTCTATTACGACTACATCTCCGAATATGTCGAAAAGGGCGGCGCGCTGCTGATCGCCGCCGGCCCCGAATATGCCGGCGAAAGCTCGATCGCGCGCACGCCGCTGATGTCGGCCCTGCCGGCGATGCCGACCGGCGAAGTTGTCGACAAGGCCTTCTATCCAAGCCTCACCGATCTTGGCCAGCGCCACCCGGTGACGCGTGGGCTGGATGGCTCGGCCACCGAACCGCCGCACTGGAGCCGCTGGTTCCGCACCATAGGGGTGCAGAATCCCGAAGGCGAAGTGGTGATGAAGGGCGCCGACAACCGGCCCTTGCTATTGCTCGACCGCAAGGGAGAAGGCCGCGTCGGCATGCTTCTGTCCGACCAGGGCTGGCTGTGGGCGCGCGGCTTCGAAGGCGGCGGCCCGCACGTCCAGCTCTACCGGCGCATCGCGCACTGGCTGATGAAGGAGCCCGAGCTTGAGGAAGAACGCCTGACCGCCGACGGTCGCGGCATGGTGCTGGAAATCCGTCGCCAGACAATGGCCGACGATCCCGGCCCCGCCCAGATCATCACCCCGTCCGGCAAGACCTTGACCGTCAAGCTCGAGAAATCCGAGCCCGGCGTCTTCCTCGGCAGCGTCGAGACCAGCGAGATCGGCCTCTACCAGGTCGCCAATGGCGACCTGACGGCGCTCGCCCATGTCGGCCCGGTCAACGCACCGGAGTTCGCCGATGTCATTTCCACCGAAAACCGGCTGAAGGCGCCGGCGGAAGCCACCGGCGGCAGCGTGCGCCGGCTGGCGTCATCCACGGCCCTTGGAAGCGACGTGACGCTGCCTTCCATCGTGCCGGTG
>NZ_JAMYSA010000086.1:0-26111 GCF_040321735.1 Mesorhizobium sp. M0293 | reverse complement strand
GCCTACTGCCTACTGCCTACTGCCTACTGCCTACTGCCTACTGCCTACTGCCTACTGCCTACCTTACCACCCTCACCACCGTCCGATCCGACAGCAGCGGCAGCAGCCGTGCCATTGTTTTCGCCGTGACCGCCACACAGCCTTGCGTCGGTGTGAAGCCGGGACGCGCCAGGTGAAAGAAGATGGCGCTGCCGCGCCCGCGCCGGCGCGGCGCCAGGTTCCAGTCGAGCACCAGGCAGGCGTCATAGAGCCGGTCGTCGCGCCGCATGCGTTCGTGGCTGGCGCCATAGGGAATCTTGACCGGCCTGTTATAGTTGCGGTCGTCAGGCACTTCGCACCAGCCCAGATCAGGCCCGATCGGCGTCATCGCCAGACGAGTCTTGCGGCCGCTGGAGAACTGATCTCCCCGGAAATATCCCGACAGGATCCGCATCGAGGCCAGCGGCGTCGCGCCGTCGCCTTCGCGCTTGTCGGCCGAGATGCCACCCCGCCCCAGCGCGCAGGCAAACACCGTTTTGCCGGCCTGCAGCAGGCCCTGGCTTGGATGGCCGGGCCTGGCGCGAACGGTCAGCAAGTGCAGCCCTTTTCGCAAAATTGCGCCGGCTGCATTGCGATCGTGTTTTTTCTTGTATGATCGTGCCACGGAACAAATCACTGTGATCGGCTGTTGTGCCGGTCAGCTTCCGCATAAACAGGCAGCGGTCAACTGAATTTTCTTTTCAAAACAACGGATTGATCCATGACTTCACGCACCATTCTGATCGTCGACGACGATGACGACCTGCGCGGCACCCTGGTCGAGCAATTGTCCCTTTACGAGGAATTCGACGTGCTGCAGGAATCGACTGCGGCAAAAGGTGTCGCCGCAGCGCGCGGCGGCCTCATCGATCTGCTTATCATGGATGTCGGGCTGCCCGACATGGATGGCCGCGAAGCGGTGAAAATCCTGCGCAAGGGCGGCTACAAGGCGCCCATTATCATGCTCACCGGCCACGACACCGATTCGGATACGATTCTTGGTCTCGAAGCCGGCGCCAACGACTATGTGACGAAACCGTTCCGCTTCGCCGTGCTGCTCGCCCGCATTCGGGCGCAATTGCGCCAGCATGAGCAGAGCGAGGACGCGACCTTTTCGGTTGGGCCCTACACCTTCAAGCCCAGCCAGAAACTGCTGATCGACCCGCGCGGCGGCAAGGTGCGGCTGACGGAGAAAGAGGCCTCGATCATCAAATATCTCTATCGTGCCGACCAGAAGGTGGTAACGCGCGATGTGCTGCTCGAGGAAGTGTGGGGCTACAATTCCGGCGTCACCACGCACACGCTGGAGACCCATGTCTACCGGCTACGCCAGAAGATCGAGCGCGATCCTTCCAATGCGGAAATTCTTGTGACAGAAAGCGGCGGCTACAAGCTGGTTCCTTAAACATTTCATTATCCAATGAGCGGTCGGGCGGGGCCGCTTTCGGGTACGATCCGGTTGGAGGGGGTTTCTGGGATCGACCCGTAGAGGAGGGATTGGACTGACCGTTCGGGGACACAGCTAGATGGCGCTGGATGACGACATCCGCATCCTGTCCGCCGTGAGGCTCTTCGAGGGCTTCACGCAGGAACAATTGCGCCTGCTCGCCTTTGGTGCCGAGAACACCACGCTGCTTGCCAACCACAAGCTTTACCGCGAGGAGGACGAGGCCGATTCGGCCTACATCGTGGTCAGCGGGCGTATCGTGCTCTATCGGGAGCAGGATGGCGAACGCATCCCGATCGGCACGGCGGGCCCCGGCACGATCCTAAGCGAACTGGCATTGATCGCCGACACCAACCGGCTGACCAGCGCGTCGGCCGAGATCGACTCGGAAGTCATACGGCTCAGTCGCAAGATGTTCCGCCGCATTCTGGAGGAATACCCCGAGGTCGCGGTGCAGTTGCACCAGCGCATCCTGGAGGATTTCCAGGCGATGATCCGCCGCATCGAAAAGCTGGCGCCGCGCTTCTCCGGCTGAGATGAACTTCCAGCTTCTACGCGCTACCGAAAATGACCTGCCCTTCATCATGGCGACCGAACGGCGCGAGGGTTATGACGCCTTGGTCGGGCGCTGGGACGAGGCGCGTCATCGCGAGGCCCTTCTCGACGTCAGCCATGCCTATTTCGTCGGTGTCGACGGTTCCATGCCAATCGGCTTCGTGATCCTTCGCCAATGGGCCTCGGTCGAACGCGTGACGCTGGTCAAGCGCATCGCCGTCGTCGCACCAGGGCAGGGCCACGGCAGAATGCTTCTGGCGGCGGCGGTCGATCGCGTTTTCATCGAGACCGACGCCTATCGGCTCTGCATCGGCCTTTTCCCGGACAATCATCGCGCCCGTCGCGCCTACGAAGCTGTCGGCTTCAAGGCTGAGGGCATTGCGCGCGGCAGCGCGTTTTTCAAGGGCGTGCACCGCGACGAGCTGGTCATGGCGCAACTGCGGCCGGAGTGGGAGAGAAGCCAGCCCGCTGCCCGGACCTGAGGACCGGGGTTCGTTGACAGGCAACAGGTGAAATCCTACAGAACCCCTCGAAGGCGGGCGGCTTAACAGGCACCGCCACCATCAGGCTCCTGGGGGAGCGAGGCATGCTGCCAGCTCGGTTCGAGACGATCATCCTGTATGCCCGCAACGACGCGTTCGGCGACGGATTGATCCGGATTCCGGCTTTGCGCGCCGCCAGAACCGCGTTCCCCGATAGTTTTATCGTCTACGGAACCACCGGCTCGTCGTCCCTTGAACATGTCCTCGATCGCCATGCCGGCCACCTCGTCGATGCGATCAATGTACGAACGCCTCTGGCGCGTCTGGTGGCCAGCCACCACAAAGGCAAGGGGCAATTGGCAGTTGTCGATTTCCGCATCTCGGCGCGTTGGCTGCTTCAGACCTGGGGCTCGCTGCTCGGCCGCGGCATCGCCTATGAAGCAAACTTTCCGGCTTTCGCTCTTTCCTGGCGCCCTGGCCAAAGGTCCGAAGCACGACCCGAGCGCAACGCATGGCGCTACCACCGCCTCATCGAGCGACTTGCGGGGAAACGGTTGCCTTTCGACCATCGGCTGGAGCCCACCCCGGCCGCGCGGGCAGCGGCCAGCGGCCTGGCGGAGGGCAAGCATGCGCCCTTGATCGTTATCGCGGCGCATGGCGATGGCGGCAAACGCATGACGGCGGATCAGGTTGTCGCGATCTCCGACAGCATGATCGCCGACGGGGCAAATCTTCTCTATGTGAAAACCCCGGGTGACGGCCCGGACATGGCTGAACTGGCTCAACGCGTGCCAAGGCTGCAGCTTGTCGATTCCAGCACGGTCGGGGGTGTCGATGTCAGCGATGTTCTGCTGGCGCTCGGAGAGTTTGCCGATCTTTACATTGGCGCCGAAGGCGGTGCCGCACATCTCATGGCGACCGTGATGACGCCGATGGTTATTGTCAGTGGCGGCGCCAACATGGCCCGTTGGAGGCCGCTTTCCAACTGCGTGGACGTGATCGAGTCCCGCCACGTAAGTCCAACCGGCCTGGTCGCCAATGTCCCGGCGCCGAAAATCATCGAAGCGGCCCAGCGGATGCTGGCGACGCGCCACCGCGACCATCCCTATCTGCTGGGTCACGCGGCAGGCCTGTCACCGCAGCAATTTCGAGACAACGACACGCGCAAAGACAAGGACTTGAAGCGCGCCGTTTGAATCCGTCTGGCGGAGGCGCGCTGTAAGGTGTGTTGAGATTCCAGGTCAGGCCGAGTCGAAAATGACGGGTTCCGAGAACCGGAGCGGAGCGGACATTCGAGTCCGTGAGCACCGGAAGCGCAGGAAACCATCATTTGCAGGCCGGCCTCACCTGAATATCGACATACCTAATCCAGATTGAACCGAGCGATGACAGGCACGTGGTCCGACGGGCGCTCCCAGCCGCGCGCCAGGCGCAGGATCTCGTAACCGGAAAAGCTGGGCACCAGATTTGGCGACGACCAGACATGGTCGAGCCGCCGGCCACGGTTCGACGCTTCCCAATCCTGCGCGCGGTAACTCCACCAGGTGTAGAGCTTCTGCTCATGCGGCACGTTGAGCCGCATGAGGTCGACCCAATTGCCGGCGAGGCGCATGGCCTCGAAATTTTCCGTCTCGACCGGTGTGTGGCTGACCACGTTGAGCAATTGCTTGTGCGACCAGACGTCGTGTTCGAGCGGGGCGATGTTGAGGTCGCCGACCAGCACCGAGCCGGACACCTCGTCATGCTCGGCCCGGATGGCATTCATCTCGGCGACGAAATCGAGCTTGTGCTTGAACTTCCTGTTGATGACGGGATCCGGTTCGTCGCCGCCCGCCGGAACGTAGAAATTGTGCAGCAGGATCGTCTTGCCGCCGGCCCGCACCGTCACCGAGAGGTGCCGGCTGTCCTCGATCTCGCAAAAGCGTCGCTTCTCGACCACTTCGATCGGCCGCCGCGCCACCGTCGCGACGCCGTGATAGCCCTTCTGGCCATGGAAGGCGATGTGCTCGTAGCCGAGCTTGCGAAAGGCTTTTTCGGGAAACAGCTCGTCTGGAACTTTCGTCTCCTGCAGGCAGAGCACGTCAGGCGCATGCTCGACGAGCAGGCGTTCGACGATCGGCATGCGCAGCCGAACGGAGTTGATGTTCCAGGTGGCGATGGAAAATGGCATTCGGCAATCCAGGACAGCGTACGGCCGGCCAGAACCGATGGGCCCTGACGGGGAAGACGCCTTTTGACGGAGTCAGTCTGGGAAACTGCCAGCCACTAGCCGCAAAGACAAGTCGGGCAACGCCCAACAAGGCGCCGCCCGGTGCTTTCCACAGCTATTGGAGCGATTGGTCCTAAAAGCGTGTCGCGTCCGAACGGATTCAGGCGACCCGCTTTAGCTCATTGTTTTTATGCATGTCGTTCGCCCAAAAGGTCACTTTTGGGCGACATGCATTAGCGCGACTTGTTGGTGTTGAGTTCGCGGTTCGCCGTGTAGTCGATGGCAAAAGTGTCCGGCGCGAAGCTGACGCCTTCCTTGGTGTTGAAGATCATCACCGTTGTATCCTTGCCCTGCGCGTCGGTGATCGTCCACTGTCGCAAATCGAAGGTTTTCGGATCGAACATCATCGTGATCTTCGAATTGCCGAACACCGATTTGTCGGCGAGCTGTATGGTGGTGAGGTCATCCTCCTGCTTGACGCTTTTGACACGATCGCCGGAGAGGTCGATCCTGTTGTCGAGCAGCAGCTTCAAAGGCGTCTTCGACAGCGGATAGAGATCGGACGTGTTGAGCCTCTTGTTCAGGATGACCACCGACTTGCCGTCTGAAATCACCCGGAAGTTTGAAGAGCCGTCATAGTTGAAGCGGATCTTGCCCGGCCGTTCGAGGAAGAACTTGCCGCCGGTCTGCTCGCCCTTGGGGCCGAACTGAACGAATTCGCCGCTCATCGATTTGACCGAGGAAAAATGGTCGGCGATCTTCTGTGCCGCGGCCGGCACGGCCGCCTGCGCCGAAGCCAGCACCTGGAAGCCGGGCACCGCGTTGAAGGCTGCCGCCCCTGCAAACGCCAGGCCGAGGCCCAGCAACTGACGCCGGGAAGGAGCAAATTTGCTGAGCGCTGAAGGATCATTTTTCATGTCGGTCACTCTCATCTGATTCCTGAGTTGTTGCGGTGCTTGGACCCCCAGTTAGGCTGAAGTTTGGCGGATCAGGCGTCCCTCAGTCGCTTCAACGCCTTGAAAGGTCAAGGTTGCGGGACCGGGATGTCACAAGGGTCAGGCTTTCGCGTCAGAACTTGTCCTCTTCGGTCGGCACCAGGATCTCGCGCTTGCCGGCATGGTTGGCCGGGCCGACGATACCTTCCTTCTCCATCTTCTCGATGATCGACGCGGCGCGGTTGTAGCCGATGCCCAGCCGGCGCTGGATATAGCTGGTAGACGCCTTGCCGTCGCGCAGCACCACGGAAACCGCCTGATCGTAGGGATCGTCGGAATCCTCGAAATTGCTGTTGCCGCCACCGCCGCCGGAACCGCCCTTGCCGGACGGCTCGTCGTCGTCCTCGCCATCGTCCTCGGTGATGGCATCGAGATATTCCGGCACGCCCTGCAGCTTCAGATGCGCGACGATCTTCTCGACCTCTTCATCGGCGACGAACGGGCCGTGCACGCGCTGGATACGGCCGCCGCCGGCCATGTAGAGCATGTCGCCCATGCCGAGCAGCTGCTCGGCGCCCTGCTCGCCCAGAATGGTGCGGCTGTCGATCTTCGACGTCACCTGGAAGGAGATACGGGTCGGGAAATTGGCCTTGATAGTACCGGTGATGACGTCGACCGACGGGCGCTGCGTGGCCATGATGACATGGATTCCGGCGGCGCGCGCCATCTGCGCCAGGCGCTGCACGGCACCCTCGATGTCCTTGCCGGCGACCATCATCAGGTCGGCCATCTCGTCGATGATGACCACGATATAGGGCATCGGCTCGAGATCGAGGTTCTCGGTCTCGTAGATCGCCTCGCCGGTCTGGCGGTCGAAGCCGGTCTGCACGGTGCGTGAGATCTTTTCGCCCTTCTTGTCGGCCTGGCTGACGCGGGCGTTGAAACCATCGATGTTGCGCACGCCGACCTTGGACATCTTGCGGTATCGGTCCTCCATCTCGCGCACGGTCCATTTCAGCGCCACCACCGCCTTCTTCGGATCGGTGACAACGGGCGTGAGCAGATGCGGGATGCCGTCATAGACCGAGAGTTCCAGCATCTTCGGATCGATCATGATCAGCCGGCAATCCTGCGGCGTCAGCCGGTAGAGCAGGGACAGGATCATGGTGTTGATGGCGACCGACTTGCCCGAGCCGGTGGTACCGGCGACCAGCACGTGCGGCATCTTGGCGATGTCGACGATGACCGCCTCGCCATTGATGGTTTTGCCCAGCGCCAGCGCCAGCTTGGCCTTCGTCGTCTCGAAGTCGCGGCTGGCCAGAATCTCTCTGAGATAGACGGTCTCGCGCTTGGCGTTCGGCAGTTCGATACCGATGGCGTTGCGGCCTGGCACCACGGCGACGCGGCAGGCGATGGCGCTCATCGAGCGGGCGATGTCGTCGGACAGGCCGATGACGCGCGACGATTTGATGCCGGGCGCCGGCTCGAGTTCATAGAGCGTGACGACCGGGCCGGGACGGACGGCGATGATCTCGCCCTTGACGCCGAAATCCTCCAGCACGCCTTCGAGCAGGCGGGCATTCTGCTCCAGCGCATCCTTGGACAGGCTGGCGTCGCGCACCACGTTCTTCGGCTCGGAGAGGAAGTGCAGCGACGGCATTTCGAATTTTTCCGAGCCGATCAGCGATGTCTGCGCCTCGCGCTGGACACGGGCGCCGGGAGCAGGACGCGGCGCCGGCGCCTCGACGCGGGTGGCGGCATCGGAGCGGAACGGTTGGACCTTGGCGGTGTTGCGCCTGACGGGCTCCTGTTCCGGCTCGAAATCCATGTCGTCATCGGCTTCGAAGATATCGGCATCGTCGGGATCGAGCGAGGCGCCGCGGTCATTGACCATGGCGGCGAAGAATTCGGGTTCGACGCGGGCGCGGCCATCCTGGCTCATCCGCTGCTCGGCGAACTCAGCCGATTCGACCCGTTCCGCGGCGCGCCGCCAGGCGGTGGAGCGCTGTTCCATCTCCGGCTCGTACTCGTCGCGCTCCTGCCTGCGGCGCACGGCGCGGCGGTGCATCCACGCGCGGAACGAGAGCCACCAATGAGTAATTGCCCCGAGCGCCAGAATGCCCTCGTCGCCTTCGTCCTCATCATTGTCGAACAGAAGGTCGTCCTCACGCGGATCGGCGGCGGGCTCGTCCTCGATGACGGCAAAGCCGTTCTTGCGCCCGATCAGCGCCGAGCCATGGGCGAAGAGCCACAGCGCGGGCGCGGCCAGCAGGATGGCGATGATGCTGGCGATCAGCCCGGTCGGATAGCCGCCGATGACGACGCTGGGGATCTTCAGCACCATGTCGCCGAACACGCCGCCGAGGCCGGTGGGCAGCGGCCAGGTCTTGGGCGGCACCACGCAGCCGACCATTGCCGCGGCCAGAAGGGCGAAGCCAAACCAGGACAGCCCGCGCTTGGGCAGCCTGTCGACGCCGCGCGCGGAAAACAGCAGGAAGCCCCAGATCACCGTCGGAACCAGGGCCGCGACGGCGGCGAGGCCGAAGAACTGCATGGCGAGGTCGGAGAACACGGCACCCGCATAGCCCATGGCGTTGGTGACGGTGTTGTTCGTCGCGTGGGAAAAGCTCGGATCGGCGACGTTCCAGGTGGCAAGGCTGGCGACGCCGAAGGCCGCCAGCACGAATAGCCCGGCGCCGACCAGCCGCCCGACCTGACGCCGCGCGAACGCCTGGATGCCGTGCCCCGTATCGGCCAGCGCGAGCGGTGCTGAAGCCCCTGAACGCATGCTCTTCCCCGTCTGTCATGGACTCGCCGGGGTGCATGGCGCACTCCGGCAGATTCGGGTCTCAGACTATCGGCGGGAAGGTTAAGGGCGCATTAACTATAAGAGGTTGAGATGATCAAACCTCGTTACCGCCGGTTGAGCCGCTTGCTACCGAGGAGAGCGACCCGAGAACGCGCCGTGACGTCGCCGCAAGGGCCAATTTGGATAGAAGCATGCAATCCGTCTTCCTTCGCGTGGCGGCTCTGGCCTGGGCAGGGCTCAGTCTCCTGCTCGCCCTGCACTGGTTTGTCGATCTCGGCATGGTGGGCTTCCCGGATGGCTATGTCACGCCCTTTGCCAGAGCGACCGGGCCGCTCCTGCATATCCTCGTCACAGCCTGTCTGGCACAAACCCTGTATTTTCTGTGCAGAGGCCTTTTCGGCAAGAGATTTGGAGTGACTGGTCTCGGCCTGCAGATCTTGATCGCCGCGGTCCTGACGATGGCGCCCGTGCTGATTGTCAGGAATTGCCCCCATTCCGCGACGTGCAGCAGCGCCTATGAGGCGCTGACAGGCACCATGATGGACGACGGCGCCGGCGGATAGGCCTGCCGCCCTAACGAAACAATGGCGGGCCTGCGTACTCGCCATTGTTTGTTTGACAACAAAAGATCGGGCCTCGGCCCGATCGCGGCAAAATCAGTTGGCGCCGCCGAGCGCCTGCACATTGGCGCAGAATTCCGCATGCGGCTTGCTCATCGCCGCATCGTTGCATTCCTTCTTCATCGCTTCCTGCTTTTCCATCGGCATGGCCATGAAGGCGGCCTTGAAATCGGCCTTGGGCTTCATGGTTTTCATGCCGGTATCGGTGAAGAACGGCGCCATGTTGTCGGGCTCGTCGAGAGCACCCGCAAATGCCGCGCCGCTGACCATGACAAGAGCGAGCGCTCCGAGGCCGATAATCTTGAGGTTCATGAGTGGTTTCCTTCCCTGTTGTTCGGCACGAGCGTCAGAGCGACGATCGTCCCCACAGTTCGGAACCGATGCGGTCGATGTTTCCTCAAAAATCTTGATCACACGAACGTGATTGCGCCAAGCCCATCCTTGCCGGAACAGTTTGCCAAAAAAAGAGGCCCGGAGGTGATCCGGGCCTCAATGCGTGAACTCCTTTCGAGAGCGTCACGACGGGATGGGAGAATACGGGCGGCCGAGGCCGCCCCGGACAGACCTTACGAGTGATAGGCCGCTTCGCCATGCGAGGTGAGGTCGAGGCCTTCGCGCTCCGCGTCGGCCGTCGGACGCAAACCGACGATCATATCGACGATCTTGTAGAGGATGGCGCTGCCGATGCCAGACCACAGGAGGGTCACCAGGACGCCCTTGGCCTGCGCCAGGAGCTGGGTGGCCGTGCCGGCATAGCTGGCCGCGAAGTCGGCCGTCGAATAATCGACGATGCCGGCGCCGCCTAGGGCGGGATTGACCAGGATGCCTGTGCCGAGCGCGCCGATGATGCCGCCGATGCAGTGGACACCGAAGACATCGAGGCTATCGTCATAGTCGAACGTGTTCTTCACCACCGAGACGAAGAAGTAGCAGACGAAGGTGGCGACTATACCAAGCACGATGGCGCCCATCGGGCCGGCAAAACCGGCAGCCGGCGTAATGGCGACGAGGCCGGTCACCGCGCCCGAAACAGCGCCGAGCATGGAGGCTTTGCCGCGCAGCAGCGATTCAAGCACGATCCAGGTCACTGCCGCCGCTGCCGTGGCGACGAAGGTGTTGATCATCGCCAGCACCGCATAGGCGTTCGCTTCGAGGTTCGAACCGGCGTTGAAGCCGAACCAGCCGACCCACAGCAATGAAGCGCCGACCATGGTCAGCGTCATCGAGTGCGGCGCCATGACGTCCTTCTTGTAGCCAATGCGCTTGCCGATCATCAGCGCGCCGACGAGGCCGGCAATGCCCGCATTGATGTGAACGACCGTGCCGCCGGCGAAGTCGATGGCGCCGAAGCTGAAGATGAGGCCGGTCGGGTCGGAATAAGCGCTCGGGCCGCCCCAGAACCAGACCATGTGGGCGATCGGGAAGTAGATGAAGGTGACCCACAGGATAACGAAAAGGATCAAAGCGGAGAATTTGACGCGTTCGGCGAAGGCGCCGACGATCAGAGCGGGCGTGATGCAGGCGAAGGTCATCTGGAAGACAACGAACACCAGTTCAGGAATGGCGACGCCCTTGGTGAAGGTTTCCGACAGCGTCGTCACATCGACGCCAGCGAGAAACATCTTGGAAAGGCCGCCGACGAAAGCGTTGCCGGGGGTGAAGGCGAGGCTGTAGCCGTAGAAAACCCAGATGATCATGACTACGCTGGTGATGGTGAAGACCTGCATCAGCACCGACAGCATGTTCTTGGTGCGAACCAGGCCGCCATAGAAAAGGGCAAGGCCGGGAACGGTCATCAACAGCACCAGCACGGTGGAAATCATCATCCAGGTGGTGTCGCCCTTGTCGACGGTGAAAGCCGGCGCTGCTGGCGCTGCCGCAGCGACGGCGGGGGCCGCTTCCTGCGCGAATGCGGCAACCGTGCCCAATGCTCCGAGCGCGAACGAGCCAAGCAGCGCGGAGCGCGCCACTGACTTCAAGGTGGAAGGTATGTTCATTGAACTCTCCATTGGAATACGTTTTCGCCGCTCAGAGCGCGTCGGTGTCTGTTTCGCCGGTGCGAATGCGCACGGCCTGGTCAATGCCGAAAACGAAGATCTTGCCGTCCCCGATCTGGCCGGTCTTGGCCGCGGCCGTGATGGCCTCGACGGCCTTGTCGACCATGTCGGCACTGACCGCGACTTCGATCTTGATCTTCGGCAGGAAGCTGACCGCGTATTCCGCCCCGCGATAGATTTCCGTATGCCCTTTCTGACGCCCGTAGCCTTTGACTTCGGTGACGGTCAGGCCCTGGATGCCGACGGCGGTAAGCGCTTCGCGTACCTCGTCGAGCTTGAACGGCTTGATGATTGCCATCACGATTTTCATAAGGTTTCACCCTTTGCTGTTGCGGTCCCCCGCGTTTGCACACCTTCACCGATCCCAAAGAGCCGGAGAGTGCCCACGGGGATTCAAGCTCCGTGCCAAGTGCCGAAGCAGAGTGTTAACCCATTGTAAACAAAGAGTTTGTGGAGTGCCCCGATGCAACATGCTCACAGCTGCGGCGCTGCAGCTGCTTAAAAGATAGGCAATTTTCGCAAAATGCCTACTCTGTAGGCGACCGCTTGAGGCGGATCAGCCCTTCCTGTGCAACCGATGCGATCAGCGTGCCGTCGCGGGTAAACAGCGACCCGCGTGTAAAGCCGCGCGACCCCTGCGTCGACGGGCTGTCCTGCGTGTAGAGCATCCAGTCGTCGAGTGCATGGCTGCGGTGGAACCACATGGCATGGTCGAGGCTCGCCGCCTGGATGTCGCGGTCGAAAATGGCGCGGCCATGGGCGAAGGTCGAGGTGTCGAGCAGCGTCATGTCCGAGAGATAGGCGAGCACCGCCGACTGGATGGCGCGATCCGCCGGCACCGGACCGGTGGTGCGGATCCAGATATTCTGCTTCGGCTCCAGCTTTTCGCGGCTGGTGTAATGCTTCAGCATTACCGGCTTCATCTCGATCGGCCGGTCGCGCTCCCAGTAACGTTTGATGCCTTCGGGCACCGCCTCGCTGAACTTGCCCAGCAACTCGCGCTGCGACAGCAAAGTGTCCGGCCCCGGAACATCCTGCGGCATCGGCACCTGATGCTCGAGACCGACCTCGTCCTGCTGGAACGAGGCTTCCAGCGAAAAGATCGCTTGGCCGTGCTGGATCGCCACCACGCGCCGCGTGGTGAAGGAGCCGCCGTCGCGGATCCGGTCGACCTCGTAGACGATCGGCACCTTGGTATCGCCGGGCCGCATGAAGTAGCCGTGCAGCGAATGCACGTGGCGATCGGGGTCGACGGTCCGCTGCGCGGCGACCAGCGCCTGCGCGATGGTCTGGCCGCCGAAGACGCGCTGCCAGTCGAGCATGGGGCTGCGACCACGATACAGATTGTGTTCCAGCTTCTCGAGGTCGAGAATGCCGAGAAGCTCGTCCATGGCTGCCGTCATATTTCGCGCCCTCGCCGCAGAAGTGTTATGGCGGTTTCCGACAGGATGGACAGGCAGTCAAGGGTTGAAGACCCGGCCGGCGTGCAAGGAGCGAAGACGATGGAACGCAAGGCGGACGCGAAAATCAGGGCAAGCGCGAAAACAAAGTCTGGACTCGATGTTCTGGTCGCCGGCGCCGGCTATGTCGGCCTGGCCAGCGCCGTATCGCTGAAGCAAGCGCGCCCCGGTCTCGCCATCGCTCTCGTCGATGCGGCGCCCGCTGGCGTCTGGCAAAGGGATGGCCGCGCTTCGGCCATTGCCGCCGCCGCCTGCCGCATGCTCGCCCAGCTCGGCGTATGGGCCGAGATCGCGCCGCAGGCCCAGGCGATCACCGAGATGATCATCACCGATTCGCGCACCTCCGATCCGGTGCGCCCGGTGTTCCTGACCTTCGACGGCGAAGTGGCGCCGGGCGAGCCGTTTGCGCATATGGTCGCCAACAAAGCGTTGAACGGCGCCTTGCGGGCTCGCGCGGAGAAACTCGGCATCGACATCATCGAAGGTGTCGCGGTGCAGGGTTTCGAGACCAACGGCAGCGGCATCACCGTGCATCTCGCCGACGGTGCGACGCTGAAGACCCGGTTGCTGGTCGCCGCCGACGGCGTCAACTCCAAGCTGCGCGACATGGCCGGCATCAAGACGGTGAAGTGGGAATATGGCCAGTCCGGCATCGTCTGCACCGTGGCGCATGAACGCCCGCACAATGGCCGCGCCGAAGAACATTTCCTTCCCGCCGGCCCTTTCGCCACACTGCCGCTCAAGCCGGACGAAGACGGCACCAACCGCTCGTCGATCGTCTGGGTCGAGCGCACGCAAGATGCCGAGAAGCTGGTGGCCGGCGACGACCTCGTCTTCGAGCACGAGCTCGAACAGCGTTTTAGCCTGAGGCTCGGCGAAATCCGCGTTGCCGACAAGCCGCGCGCCTGGCCGCTCGGCCTCACCATCGCGCGTGCCTTCGTCGCGCCGCGCATCGCGCTCGCCGGCGACGCCGCGCACGGCATCCACCCGATCGCCGGCCAGGGTCTCAATCTCGGCTTCAAGGATGTCGCCGCACTTGCCGAGGTGATCGTCGAGGCCGACCGGCTCGGCCAAGACATCGGCGCGCTCGACGTGCTCGAACGTTACCAGCAGTGGCGCCGCTTCGACACGGTGCAGATGGGCATCACGACGGACGTGCTGAACCGGCTGTTTTCCAACGACATCGGCCCGCTGCGCACCGTCCGCGACATTGGCCTCGGCCTGGTCGAACGCATGCCGCGCCTGAAGGAGTTTTTTATCCGCCAGGCATCGGGCCTGTCCGCCGGCACGCCAAGACTGTTGAAGGGCGAGGCGATCTGAACGCTGTCGCTCAATTGACTTCGAAGCCGAGCTTCTGCCGCAGCCGCAGTATGCGCTGATCGGATATCTCGAGGCGTTTCTCGCCGCCTTGGGCGGCGCGGTTGACCATCTGCAGCAGGTCGTTGCGCTCGGCGACATCGAGGCGTTCGCGCAGGAACGGCGCCAGCTTGTCGATAACGATCGTGGTGTCGTCGATCTGTGCCGCGGCCCATTTGGCATAGACCACCGCTTCGTCCGTTTTCTTCTTGTCGGCAATCTCGGAAATCACCGCGCGAATGACAGCCTCGCGCTGCGGCAGGATCGGCCCATTCTCGGAGACGATGGCGGTAATGAGCGTCGCGGCGGCCACCACCGGATCATCGATCGCCGTCAGCGGCGACAAAGCCGCCTGCTTGCGCAGCTTCTTGCGGCGCACCGAACCCTGGACCCGGCCGATGACATCGGCAACGTCGCGCGCGGCCTCGTTCATGGCCTTCATCCGGTACCACCAGAACGCCGCCGCGCCCAACACGCCAAGGACAGCAATCACGAACGGCATGCCGACATCCCCCAAAAATCCCATCAACGATAGGAGAACTCTTGCGTTGCTTCAACACGCAAGAGTTACGCCCGGCGAAGAACCTCGGCCCCTCCATCAGGCGCTTCCCACGAAGCCGCCGCTCCAGACGACGGGCGACGAAGGAACTCTATGACCCCGGCACATCGTAGATCGCGCGCACCTCGATAGTGCCGATTTCAGCCAGCGGAATCTCGGCCGCGATCTCCAGCGCCTGGTCAAGATTGTCAGCCTCGATCATGACGAAGCCGAGCAATTGCTCCTTGGTTTCGGCGAACGGGCCGTCGGTGATCAGGCTCTTGCCCTTGCGCCTGCGAAGGGTCTTCGACGTTTTCACCGATTGCAGCGCTTGGGCGATGATCAGTATCCCACGCTGATCCAACGAACGGTCATGAGCCATCGAATCGGCATCGAGCTTGGCCAGACGCTCCGGCGTCATGGCATGGAGGTCCTTTTCCTCACCATAGACCAGACAGACATATTTCATTTCCATCTCCCTTGTAGCGTCGAACCATAGGATGCGGCGACGAAGGTGTCAGCGTTGCGCTTGACCGCCGCCGCATGGTCGAGAAGACATGCCGCGATGCCGATGATGGCAACCGCCGCCAGAAGCCGGCCAAAGCCGGACGCCGGCGGATGCAGCCAGAAGTCTTCTCGTCGCCCGGCCTTGCGGCCTGCGCCTTTCCACGGTGCGAAAAACAGATTGTCCATGTGAACCTCCATCCGGCCACAAATCCGTTGGCCGCCCGCAGGACGGGCGAGGCAGACCGAAGTCGACATTTTTGCACGCGTTTTTTTCAAAAAGAATTTGGCTCTGCCCGCAATGGTTCAAAGAGCCCAGTGGCCTTCGCGTCGGCGCGCGCTATAGTTGACCGGACGCCGGGGCCCCCCAGCAACCAGCCGCGGCAACCCCAGTCACGACAACCAAGGAGGAATTCATGGACCGCACCGCAAACGCCGTCTGGAAAGGCGATCTGAAGGGGGGCACGGGCACGCTCGACACCCAGAGCGGAACCCTGAAGGGCACGCCCTATTCGTTCAAGGCACGCTTCGAGGACGAAAGCGGCAAATCCGGCACCAACCCGGAAGAGCTGATCGCGGCGGCGCACGCCGGCTGCTTTGCCATGCAGTTCTCGCATTTCCTGGCCGAGAACGGCACGCCCGCCACCGAACTCGACGCCAAGGCGGTGGTGACGCTGGTTCCCGGCACGGGGATCACCGGCAGCGCCCTCACGGTGGTCGGCAAGGTGCCGGGCATCGATGCCGCGAAATTTGGCGAACTGGCCGAAAAGGCCAAGGCCGGATGTCCGGTCTCGAAAGCGCTCGGCGCCATAAACGTATCGCTCGACGCCAGGCTCGGCTGAGAACGCTGCATCTGGCGTGAAGACCCGGCGAACGCTCAGGTGTGCGCCGGGGGGCCTACGCGCCCAGCACGTCTAGCCGGGCGCGAAGTGCGGCGACTTCCTGCTCCAGCGCCTCCAACCGCGCCTCCAGATCGGAAGCAGGCAGGGCCGATGCACTCCGCTGCGCCGAAAGGGCTGCAACGTCCACCGGGCCGCTGAGGAGATGCACGTAGCGGTCCTCGCGTTGGCCTGGTCCGCGCGGGATTTCCTGGATGAGTGGCGGTCGGCGGCCGATCAGCATATCGAGTTCGGCGCGCAGATCTTCGATCGATGAGAACCGCGCCATACGCTCGCTCCGCGCCAGCAGTTCATGTGCCGTCTGCGGCCCGCGCAGCAACAGCAGGCCGATCAAAGCGGTCTGCGGCGTGGTCAGCGAGAAGCGCTGCGCCATCTGGTGCTCGTAGCGCTCGACGCGCGAACCGAACATCTGCCGCACCAGTCCCTTTTGTTCGAGCAGCTTCAGGCCCCGGTGCACCTCGGCCTGTTCCAGCGCCATCACCGGTTCCCGCGCCGTCTTCTGGTTGGCGGCGGCCAGTGCTGCATTGAGCGTCAGCGGATAGACATCCGGCGTCAGCTCCTTCTTCTCGATCAGGCAGCCGAGGATGCGCGCCTCGACGGGGGAAAGAATTGGAAGATCATCGCTCATTGGATTTGCTCGCGCCGGCAACCAACCTGCCGCCTAGACCCTTCTCTCAACCATCATCTTCTTGATCTCGGCGATCGCCTTGGCCGGGTTGAGCCCCTTGGGGCAGGTCTGCGCGCAGTTCATGATGGTGTGGCAGCGATAGAGCCGGAACGGGTCTTCGAGATTGTCGAGCCGCTCGCCCGTGGCCTCGTCACGGCTATCGATCAGCCAGCGATAGGCCTGCAAAAGCGTTGCCGGGCCGAGATAGCGGTCGCCATTCCACCAATAGCTTGGGCATGACGTCGAGCAGCAGGCGCACAGGATGCACTCGTAGAGCCCGTCAAGTTTCTCGCGGTCCTCATGGCTTTGCAGCCACTCTTTGGCCGGCTCCGGCGACACCGTCTTCAGCCACGGCTGGATCGAGGCGTGCTGGGCGTAGAAATTGGTGAGGTCGGGCACCAAATCCTTGACCACTTGCATATGCGGCAGCGGGTAGACCTTGACGGCGCCGGAAATGTCGTCGCAGCCCTTGGTGCAGGCCAGCGTGTTGGAGCCGTCGATGTTCATGGCGCAGGAGCCGCAAATGCCTTCGCGGCAGGAGCGGCGCAAGGTCAGCGTCGGGTCGATCTTGTTCTTGATCCAGAGCAGCGCGTCGAGCACCATCGGCCCGCAATCGTCCATGTCGACGAAATAGGTGTCGATACGCGGGTTCTCGTCATCGTCCGGCGACCAGCGGTAGATGCGATATTCGCGCAGATTGGTGGCGCCTTCCGGCTTCGGCCAGGTTTTTCCCGCCTTGATCTGAGAGTTCTTGGGGAGTGTCAGTTCGACCATTACCTCAGGTCCTTTCGGATGACGAGCTTCAGCCCGGACCAGATTTCATTGACGGCGGCCACCTTGACGTCGACGAGGTCGCGCTTCAGCGCCTCGGCGCGGACGACGCCCTCGGTGACGTCGGTGGCCACCTTCGAAGCTTTCTTCGGCCAGGAGACCCAGACCATGCCGTCGCGCTTGATCGCCGCCTCGACATCGCCGAGGCGATCCTCGATCTCGGCGCGTTGCCGGGTGAAGGCATGGACCGCATCGTATTTCAGGATCGTTCCCGAAATATCAGACCAATCGGCCAGCCGGTCGACTTGAGCGAAGTCAACGGCCTCAGTGAGATCGCTGAGGTCATCGGGGAGCGCAATGAAGGCGGCCATCATGCCGTCCTTCAGGCCGAGCTTGGCCGGAAGGGGCGTGCCGGAATATCCCGAAGCCGCCGGCGCCATCGTCAATACACCCTGGCCTTGGGCGCGATCTTGGCCGGGTTGATACCGCCCTCGGCTTCCTTGAGCTGCAGTTCGGTGTGCACCGGCCGATAGCTGAGCGTCACCTTGCCGGCCGCGTTGAGCCGGGCCAGCGTATGCTTGCGCCAGGTCTTGTCGTCGCGCGCCGAAAAGTCCTCGCGTGCGTGCGCGCCACGGCTTTCCTTGCGCGCCGCGGCGCCATGGACCGTGGTGATGGCGTTGGCCATCAGGTTTTCCAGCTCCAGCGTTTCGACAAGGTCGGAGTTCCAGATCATCGAGCGGTCGACCACTTTTATGTCGTTGAGCTCGCCCCAGATCTGCGAAATGCGCTTGCAGCCATTGTCCAGCGATTCCTGCGTGCGGAACACCGCCGCGTCGTCCTGCATCGCCTTCTGCATCTTTTCGCGCAACACCGCCGTCGGCGTCGAGCCATTGGCGTGGCGCAGCCGGTCGAAGCGATCCATGATCTTTTCGACCGAGGCTTCATTGGGCGAAGGGATTGCCGACTTGCGGTCGATCACCTGGCCGGCCCGGATCGCCGCCGCGCGGCCGAACACCACAAGATCGATCAGCGAGTTCGAGCCCAACCGGTTGGCACCATGCACCGAGGCGCAGCCGGCCTCGCCGACAGCCATCAGTCCGGGCGACACCTGGTCCGGGTTTTTGGCGGTAGGATTGAGCACTTCGCCCCAATAGTTGGTCGGCACGCCGCCCATATTGTAGGGCACCGTCGGCAGCACGGGGATCGGCTCCTTGGTCAGATCGACGCCGGCGAAGATTTTTGCCGATTCCGAAATGCCAGGCAGCCGCTCATGCAGCACGGCCGGATCAAGATGGTCGAGATGGAGAAAAATATGGTCCTTCTTCGGGCCGACGCCGCGGCCTTCGCGGATTTCCAGTGTCATGCATCGCGAGACGACGTCGCGTGAGGCAAGATCCTTGGCCGACGGCGCATAGCGCTCCATGAAGCGCTCGCCCTCGGAATTGACGAGATAGCCGCCCTCGCCGCGCGCGCCCTCGGTGATCAGGCAGCCGGCGCCGTAGATGCCGGTCGGATGGAACTGCACGAACTCCATATCCTGCAACGGCAGGCCGGCGCGTGCGGCCATGCCGCCGCCGTCGCCGGTGCAGGTATGCGCCGAAGTGGCCGAGAAATAGGCGCGGCCATAGCCGCCCGTCGCCAGCACCACCATCTTGGCCGAAAAGCGGTGGATGGTGCCGTCATCGAGGTTCCAGGCGACGACACCGGTGCAGGTGCCGTCCGGCTCCATGATCAGGTCGAGCGCGAAATACTCGATGAAGAACTGCGCGTTGTGCTTCAGCGATTGGCCGTAAAGCGTGTGCAACATGGCATGGCCGGTGCGGTCGGCGGCGGCGCAGGTGCGCTGCACCGGCGGGCCTTCGCCGAAATTCATCATCATACCGCCGAACGGCCGCTGATAGATCTTGCCCTCTTCGGTGCGCGAGAACGGCACGCCGTAATGTTCGAGCTCGTAGACAGCGGCGGGCGCCTGCTGGACCATGTATTCCTGTGCGTCGATGTCGCCCAGCCAGTCCGACCCCTTGACGGTGTCGAAGAGATGCCATTGCCAATTGTCGGGGCCCATATTGGCAAGCGAAGCGGCAATGCCGCCTTGCGCCGCCACCGTGTGCGAGCGGGTCGGGAAGACCTTGGTGATGCAGGCGGTGCGCAGGCCCTGTTCGGCCATGCCGAGCGTGGCGCGCAGGCCGGCACCGCCGGCGCCGACGACGACAACGTCGAACTTGTGGTCGACATAAGTGTAGCCAGCGCTGTTGGCTTGTTTTGCGTCCTTGGCCAACTCAGCCTCCGAATGTCAGCTTGAGCAGGGCGAAGATCGAGGCGACGCCGACCGCTATGGTGAAAAATGTGCTGAGCGCGATCAGCGCCAGCTTCATGCCCTCGCCATGCACGTAATCCTCGATGATCACCTGCATGCCGAGGCGCATATGGGTGAGCCCGGAGATAAGCACCAGGGCCATCACCAGCGCCACGAAAGGATTGGCAAGGGCTGCCCGCACATGCTCATAGTCGGCGCCGTTGAGTGCGATCAGGAAACCAACGAAGAACAGCATCAGCGGGATGTTGGCGATTGCGGTCAGGCGCTGGCGCCAAAAATGTTCGGTGCCCTCGCGAGCGGAACCGAGGCCGCGAACCTTCGCCATCGGCGTGCGCATATCCGTGTTGTTGCCACTCATGATCAGGCTCCCCGCGCCATGTAGCCGGCGATCCAGATCAGCAGCGTGAGCAGGATCGAGCCAGCCAGCGTCGCCCAGGCGATTTTCGAGGCCGTGTGCTTCTCGAGGCCGGCGCCGGTGTCCCAGACCAGATGGCGCACGCCACCCAGCATGTGATGCATCAGCGCCCAGGTGTAGCCGAATAGGATAAGCCGGCCGAGCCAGGTGCCGAACGCCCAGTTGACCCAGTCGAAGGTCGCCTGCGAGCTTGCCGCCGCCATCAGCCACAGCGCGACCAGCAGCGTGCCGAAATACAGCGCCCCACCGGTGATGCGATGGATGATCGACATCGTCATGGTGATCGGCGGCCGGTACACCGTAAGGTGCGGCGAAAGAGGTCTGGCGCGGGTGGCTGGTGATTTGCTCATGGCTCCCCCAGTTCGGCGTCTCCTGTCTCATGTGGAAATGCGGCATTGCCGCTTCCGGTTGCGACTTCGGACAGCCGGTTTCTAATGCTCTTTTTGCACCGCGTCAAAGCCGGAAAACTGTTTCGAAAACGTAATTTAGTCTGACTAAAAGGCAGGCTGCGGCTTCAATCGATTAGGCGCCCATGACCCGAAGCCGGTTCGATATCCTGCAGTGCAGCATGTCTGGCCTAGGGCCCAGCTATGTTGAGATTAGCGTTAGCGTTTGCAGGTCTGCGGCGTCGACCCCTTCTTCATCACCAGCGCCTCGCGTCCGTCGATCACGATTGCGTCATGCGTGGCCGCCTGGTAGCGGCTGCTCTGGTTGGCAGGCGACGCCGCAAACTCCTCGGTCGCGCCGTCGGACCCGACCACACGCAACGACGTGCCGAGATTTTGGATGGCAATCATGCCGTTATTGCCGCATCTGTAGGTGGCCGTGCCTATGCCGGAGCGCGGCGCAGTAAGGTCGGTGGTGATCTTGGTTGCAGCGCCCGGGGGCGCCCCGGCAGCGATGGACTGCTGAGCTGGCGCAGGCGGGACGGTATTGGCCGCCTTCGGCGCGCCATCCTGCGGCACACAGGCAGCAACGATAACAAGCAACGGGAAAACGGACACCCGAAACGTCCGGCGTAGCGCCATATGCTGTCCTCCCGCGCGGCACATCAGCCACGATGCTTTGCCAAGATCAAGGTCATCCCGACGCAGAGACGAACGCCGGCCGCGATGGTGCGGCCAAGCATGGCCGAATGATGGCCACCGGGTTTTCCATCCAGTCGGATATTAACGGATATTAACCATGTTCACCGAGACATCGCAGCGAGGCTGCGTCTGCCTCTTAACAAAGGTTAAGAAAGCGTTAATTTCTGAGTCGAGGAGGCCTTCCTCAAGACACGGAGGACGCCATGCGTTCGAATTCGGGCAGATCGCGCCTTGCGGCGCTCATAGTGGCGGCCTCGGTCGCCGGTCTGGCAGCGCCAGCGCTTGCCGGAGCACGTCATCAGGATCGCGTCTACGCCGATTCTTTCGGCAATCTCGTCATCGACAGCGCCGCCGGCTACAAGCGCATCCTCGTCGGCGAAGGCAGGCTGGCCAAGCAACTGTCCGACTACACCAGCGCCGGCCAGCCCAAGGTGATCTACGAGAACGAGGCCGACGAGATATCAGGCTACAGCGATTGCTACCGGCCGCCGGTGTTCGTGAAGGGCCGCTCCTATATGTACGGCCTCTCCGACGGCGAGATGCCCGAGCTCAGCCCCTGCCGCTAGCTTCCATTGCGGCTGACGACCAGGTGCCGGCCGGCCCGGCCGAGACGCGTACGCAATCGCGCCCGGCATTCTTCGCCTGATAGAGCGCCTGGTCGGCGCGCCGCATCAGATCGGCAAAGTCTTCGCTCGGATGAAGTTCGGCGACGCCGAAGCTCGCGGTGCAGCGGTTGTCCGTCGG
This sequence comes from Mesorhizobium sp. M0293, assembly GCF_040321735.1. NCBI lineage: Bacteria > Pseudomonadati > Pseudomonadota > Alphaproteobacteria > Hyphomicrobiales > Phyllobacteriaceae > Mesorhizobium > Mesorhizobium sp. M0293. The sequence goes on along the minus strand of NZ_JAMYSA010000086.1, from coordinate 4,220 downwards.
CAATCCGTCGATGGGCAGCGCACCGAAAGCGCTGCGCGTGCCCTCGGCGAACAGCCGGGCGGCGGCAAGATTGGTCCCCGGCAGCATGATGGCGAATTCCTCGCCACCGATGCGGCCGGCGACATGGTGGCCAGCGGCGGCCCCGCGCAGGAAGCCCGCGAACGTCTCGATCACCCGATCGCCGGATGCATGGCCGAAACTGTCGTTGACGCTCTTGAAGTGATCGAGGTCGGCGATGACCAGGGCGACCGGCGCGCCTTGCCGCGCCGCGCCCAGCACCGCCAACTCTGCCTGACGAGTGAAGCCGCCGCGGTTGAGCAGGCGCGAAAGCGTGTCCGTCTCCGACTTCGATGTCACCTCGGCGAGCACGTCGCGAACCAGGATGGCCAGTATCAACAGCGCCAGCGCCAGGCCGAAGACGGTGCCGAGCGATTGCGACACCAGCGCATAGCTGCTTTGCAGATAGGCCTGCGGGTTGGCGCCCCAGCCGCCAAGCGCATGCGCGATGAAGGGCTTCGAGGCGAACTGAAGGCCGCTGGCCGCCAGCACTGCCATCAGGATGCGGTCGAGACGGGCGTGCCTTTGCCTCGACGACCAGACGATGGTCAGCCCGACGAACTGCATGACCGCATAAGGAAGCTGGTAGGCCATCGTGCGGATCAGCGACTGGCGCGGCAAATCCTGCACGAAATACACAGCTGTGGTCGTGGCGCCCAGGAAGAACAGGATCGGCGTCCAGGGTGGCGCCACGCCGTATTTGTGCGCCAGCCCGCCATTGAAGGCGATGGTGGCGCCCATGAACACCGCGAAAGCGGCAACGACCACTGGGCGCGCATTGTCGAAGGCGGGGATGCTGAATTCGATGGCGAAATAGGCCATGCCCAACAGGTAGCCGAACGCCAGCCAGCGCGCTGGCGCGCGGCCGACATCGTGAACCGCGACCGCCATGAAGGATGCCGCCAGCAGGCCGGCAACCGACAAATTGATCAACAGGATGAAGTTGGCGCCGCTCATGTTCTTCCCGCACCCGCGCCGACAGCTAAGCATCGACGGGCGAAGAAGACGTTAACGCCAACTCGGCCGGACAGGATTCAGCCGGTCTTGAGCGGTTCCGGCACGAACGCCGTTTCCGGCCGCTCATAGGACATGCGCACGCTGTCGCGGCCGTTTTTCTTGGCCTTGTAGAGCGCGTCGTCGGCACGGCGCATCAGCGGCTCCAGCGCCTCGTCGCCGCTGCGTGCCGCCACGCCGAAGCTGGCTGTCACCTTCGTGCCAGGGGGAAGCCCATCGACGTGGCCAGCCGAATAGAGCGTGCGCACCGCCTCGGCGAACAGCCGCGCGGCGCCGAGGTCGCTGAGCGGCAGCAGCACGGCGAATTCCTCGCCGCCGATACGCCCGGCCACGCCGCGCGCGCCCGCCGCCGACCGAAGCTTGGCGGCGAAGTCGGCGATCACGCGATCGCCCGCCGCATGCCCGTGCACATCGTTGAGCGCCTTGAAATGATCGAGGTCGGCCAGCACCAGCGCGACCGGGAAGCGGGCCGTGGCGCATTGCCGCAGAAGCAGCATGCCTCGCTCCTCGAAACCACGCCGGTTCAGCAGGCCCGACAGCGGGTCGGTATAGGTCTCGGTCTTCAGCGCTTTCATCACGTCGAGTGCCGCGGCGGAGAACAGGCACAATGCGATGAGCAGCGACAGCAGCGCGTGCGACAGCAGCGCCGTCGTCCAGTATGACGAGCCATAGAACCCGTCATAGCTGGTGAAGGGCCCGTGCGCGACGACGACGATAAGGGTGCGCACGAAGAAGTTGACGCTCGACAGCAGCGACAGCACGAACAGGATTTTCTCGGTCGGGCCGTTGTTGCGCACCGGGCGCAGTTCGGCTGCGACCAGAAGGCTGATCCCGCCGAAAGCGAAATTCATCGCCAGGATGCGCCAGGTGAGATCCGGCGCGACGAACAGGAACCAGCTCAATGAGGCCAGGCCGCCGCCCGCCAGCAGGCCGATCCCCACATAGGGCACCTTGCGGCCATAGCGGTGGACGATGGCGCTGGACAGACAGCAGCCGGCGATGGTGAAGCAGATGTTCGACGCCAGCTTGGTTAGCGGCATGCCGATGGGCAAGGTGAAATACTGCAGCAGGAAGCCGACTGCCGAGAGACTGTAGCTGATCGCCAGCACGGCCAGATAGGGACGATGGCGTTGATAGGACCATAGCACGAGGAACGCGGCGCCGAGCGCCAACGCTATCGTCGGGTTGAGCAGTGCTATGAGCAGACCCGTGTCCAAACGACTGTGATTTCCCCGCTTACGTCGGGGAAGACCTTAGAGAGCAAGCGCAAACAAGCGGTTAAGCGACGACGAATATGTGGGCGAACTGGGTGAAAAAGACCCCGGAACCGCAAAGCGGTCCGGGGTCTGGTTTGCATTCGAAGCTGGAGCTTTAGCGCTATTTCCACTCGCGGATGTCGACGAAGTGGCCGGCGATCGCCGCCGCCGCCGCCATCGCCGGCGACACCAGATGGGTGCGGCCCTTGAAACCCTGGCGTCCCTCGAAATTGCGGTTCGAGGTCGAGGCGCAGCGCTCATGCGGCTTCAGCCGGTCGTCGTTCATGGCGAGGCACATCGAGCAGCCCGGCTCGCGCCAGTCGAAGCCGGCGGCGATGAAGATCTTGTCGAGGCCTTCGGCTTCCGCCTGTTCCTTGACCAGGCCGGAGCCCGGCACGATCATCGCATCGACATGCGGGCTGACCGTCTTGCCTTCGACCACCTTGGCGACGGCGCGCAGATCCTCGATACGGCCATTGGTGCAGGAGCCGATGAAAACGCGGTCGAGCGAGATATCGGTGATCTTGGTGCCCGGCGTCAGGCCCATATAGTCGAGCGCGCGCTGCTTGGAGGTGCGCTTGTTTTCATCGGTGATGTCTTCCGGGTTCGGCACGATGCCCTGCACCGACACGACATCCTCGGGCGACGAGCCCCAGGAAACGATCGGCGGCAGCTTGGCCGCGTCGAGCACGATCACCTTGTCGAAATGTGCGCCCTCGTCGGACTGCAGCGTCTTCCAGTATTCGAGTGCCGCATCCCAGGCCGCCCCCTTCGGGGCGCGCGGCTTGTCCTTGACGTAGGCGAAGGTGGTCTCGTCGGCGGCGATCAGGCCGGCGCGCGCACCGCCTTCGATCGACATGTTGCAGATCGTCATGCGGCCTTCCATCGACAGCGCTCGGATCGCCTCGCCGGCATATTCGATGACGTAGCCGGTGCCGCCGGCAGTGCCGATCTCGCCGATGATCGCCAGGATGATGTCCTTGGCGGTGACGCCTTCCGGCAGCTGGCCATCGACGCGCACCAGCATGTTCTTGGCCTTGCGCTGGATCAGCGTCTGCGTCGCCAGCACATGCTCGACCTCGGACGTGCCGATGCCGTGCGCCAGCGCGCCGAAAGCACCGTGCGTCGAGGTGTGGCTGTCGCCGCAGACGATGGTCATGCCGGGCAAGGTGAAACCCTGCTCGGGGCCGATGATGTGGACGATGCCTTGGCGGATATCGTTCTCGGAATAATATTCGACGCCGAAATCCTTGGCGTTCTTGGCCAGCGCCTCGACCTGGATGCGGCTTTCCTCGTTCTTGATGCCGAACTTGCGCTCGGGCGAGGTCGAGACGTTGTGGTCAACCACGGCCAGCGTCTTTTCCGGATGCCGGACTTTTCTGCCGGTCATGCGCAAGCCTTCGAACGCCTGCGGGCTGGTCACCTCATGGACGAGATGGCGGTCGATGTAGAGCAGGCAGGTGCCGTCGTCCTGGCGGTCGACGACATGGTCGTCGAAAATCTTGTCGTAGAGGGTGCGCGGTGCGCTCATGTGCGTAAATCCGTCGATATGAGAATGGGAAAGAGCAGACGCCCGACTTTCGGCCCGGCGAAACGACCTGGACAGGCCGGCCTAGGGTAGTCGGCTGGTCAGCGCCCCGGACACGCGCGCGGAGAAGCGCGACGGCAGGCGTTTTCTATCCTGCAGCACGAATCCCTTGTAGGCCGGATCGCCAAAAAGCTCTTCCATGGCGTGGCTCATATCAATGTTTTGGCTTTTCGGCAATTGCGTGCCTTTGCGGAACCTAGGTTCCTCGGTCCCACGAAATGCAGGGCTGTCCGGGGAAAGTTTTGAGTGAATCGAAATGCCGCATGTGCATGCCCCGCAAAACGGGGTTTGTCCGTCTTCTCTCT
>NZ_JAMYSA010000085.1:0-26478 GCF_040321735.1 Mesorhizobium sp. M0293 | reverse complement strand
GAAGCGCGGGTTCATGACTGCCCCTCTTGAAGAGCGATTGGCGAAAACCGACGCGACATCCGATCTCCCCCCTGGCGGGGGAGATGGCCGGCAGGCCAGAGGGGGGTGTGAAGGATCGCCAACTTTCGAGTGTCGGCCTGTTCAGAAGCAACCCTGTCGAGGCACTCACCTTTGACGGGTCGAGAGGTCGGCGGGACAGCACCCCCCTCTGTCCTGCCGGCCATCTCCCCCGCAAGGGGGGAGATCAGCAGCTTCCAGAGGGAGGTGCCTTGCACCGGTGTCACTATGAGCTAGGCGCTGGACTACTTCAAAAACCCGTTCTTCTTCAGGAAGTCCTCGGCGACGCCCTTGACCGGCTCGCCGCCGACCTGCACGCGGCCGTTCAGCTCCTGCAACTTGACGAGGTCGAGCTTGGCGAAGACAGGCTTCAGCAGCGTCTCGATCTCGGGATGTTCCTTCAACACCGCTTCTCGGATGATCGGCGCCGGCTGGTAGACCGGCTGTACGCCCTTGTCATCGTCGAGCACGACAAGCCCGGACGGCGCGATGCCGCCATCGGTGCCGTACACCATGGCCGCGTTGGCGCCATTGGTCTGGTTGGCGGCGGCGGCGATGGTCGCTGCGGTGTCGCCGCCCGAGAGGGTGATCAACTGGTCCGGCTTCAATGTGAAGCCATAGGTGGTCTGGAACGCCGGAAGTGCTGCCGCCGAATTGACGAACTCGGCGGACGCCGCCAGCACCACCTGGCCGCCACCCGCGACATATTTGCCGAAGTCGGAAAGCGTGGCGAGCTTGTTGGTCTCGGCAACCTCCTTGCGCAACGCGATCGCCCAGGTGTTGTTGGCGGGCGACGGCGACAGCCAGACGATCTTGTTGGCGTCGTAGTCGAGCTTCTTGGCCGTCTCATAAGCTTTGGCGGCATCTTTCCAGACTGGGTCGTCGGCCTTCTCGAAGAAGAAGGCGGCGTTGCCGGTGTATTCGGGATAGATATCGATCTCACCGGCGGTGATCGCCTTGCGCACTACAGGCGTGCCGCCGAGTTGGATGCGATCCGTGGTCTTGATGTTATTGGCGTTGAGAACCAGCTGGATGATGTTGCCCAGCACGCCGCCCTCGGTGTCGATCTTCGAAGAGACAACCACCTGGGCACTGGCGGAAGCCACTGTTACGCCGAGCGCCAACGCCGCGCCGGCCAGAACCTTGACTGAAAACATCGTGAAAACCCCTTGCTATGAACCGAAATGCGGTGGCCGCATATGAGCATGGCTCAAACGCTTCGTCGGGGCATACGGTTTCATAAGAATGGAGATCAGCGCAATAATTTTGTTCGGAAGCCGGGCCTTAGACCGAAGTCATCCTGACAGCATCGTGTCAGGTCGCTCGGCAATTTGCGGTCAAGCGCTGGCTCTGCGCAAGCCTGTCAGCTTGAGCGTGCCGAGTGCCACGAAGCACAGAACGGTGACCGGAAAGATCATCCAGTTCAGCATCTCCCAGCCCCAGGCGTTGTAGACCATGCCCGACATCAGCGAGGCGCAGGCGACGGAGCCGAACAGGACGAAGTCGTGGAAGCCTTGCACCTTGCCCTTTTCCGACGACCGGTAGGTTGCGGCCACCATCGCCGTGGCGCCGATGAAGCCGAAATTCCAGCCAAGGCCGAGCAGGATCAGCGACGTCCAGAACTGCCACAGCGCCAGGCCCGACAGAGCGACAATGGCGCAGCCGATGAGCAGGATCAGGCCGGTCGCCACGATGCGCTCGGCACCGAAGCGATGGATTAGCGAGCCGGTGAAGAAACTCGGCGCGAACATCGCCATGACGTGCCAGGAGATGCCGAGCGTCGCATCGGTCTCCGACAGTCCGCAGCCGACCATGGCCAGCGGTGCGCCGGTCATGACGAAGCTCATCAGCGCGTAGCTGCCGACCGCGCAGAAAAGCGCGGCGACGAAACGCGGCTGCGTGACGATTTCGGCCAATGGCCTGGCGTCGCTGTCGGTGATCTCCACCTTGCCGGATGCTTTCGCCGGCAGCCGCAGGAACGACAGGATGATGGCGCCGACCGCGGCCAGCGGCAGGATGGAGATGAACGAACCGGCAAACATTACAGGCGCCAACAATTCGCGGGTGAAGATGACGATTTGCGGTCCGAGAATGGCGGTGACGATGCCGCCGGCCAGCACGAAGGAGATGGCGCGCGCCTTGAATTCCGGCGGCGCATTGTCGGCGGCGGCGAAGCGGAACTGCTGGACGAAGGCACCACCGACACCGATCGTGAGCAAGCCAAAAGCAAACAGCCAGAAGCTGCCCCGATAAAGCGCAAGCGTGGCGACGAGGCCGCCAAGCGCCGTGACGATCGTGCCGGTCATGAAGCCGCCGCGCTGGCCCATGCCGCGGACGATGGCCGCTGCGGGCAGCGCGCCGAGTGCCACGCCAATGTTGAAGCCGGTGATCGGCGCCGTCGCCAATGATTTGTCGGGGCCAAGCAGATATTGCCCGGCCAGCGCCCCCATGGAGATGGCGATGGGGGCCGCCGAGCCGATGATCGCCTGCGAGGCGGCGAGGATCAAAGCGGTGCGACGCGCCTCATTGCCTGCCTCAACGGCAATTGCCGTCATGATGCGTCCTTGCCGCGCCCCTCGCCACGCACCCGGCGTGACACACGGTCGAGCACGGCATTGACCAGCTTCGGCTCGTCTTCCTCGTAGAAGGCCTTGGCGATGTCGACATATTCGGAGACGATGACGGCGACGGGAACATCCTCGCGCTTCATCAGCTCGTAGACGCCGGCGCGCAGGATGGCGCGCAGCGTCGAATCGAGCCGTGACAGCGGCCAGTCCTCGGTCAGCGCCTGGCGGATGATGGGATCGATGGTCTTCTGGTTCTCGACGACACCCGCCAGGATGGCGCGAAACCATTGCGCATCGGCCTCGCGGTAGAGCGCACCGTCGACTTCCTTGCCAAGGCGAAACGCCTCGTATTCGGCGGTGATCTCGAAGACGCCGCTACCGGCCACATCCATCTGGTAGAGCGCCTGTACGGCGGCCAGCCGGGCAGCACCGCGCTTGTTGGCGTGGCGCACTGCGGGCTGGCCGGGCGAAGCGGGTTCGCTCACGATCGCGCTCCCAATTGTTCTTTGAGGGCGATCATGGTCAGCGCCGCACGCGCCGCGAAACCACCCTTGTCGCCCTCCGAGCGCTTGGCCCGCGTCCACGCCTGTGCGTCGTTCTCGGTGGTGAGGATGCCGTTGCCGATGCAGACCGAGTCCTGCACGCTCAGGTCCATGAGCGCGCGGCTGGATTCATTGGCGACAATGTCGAAATGATAGGTGTCGCCGCGAATGATGGAGCCGAGCGCAACAAAGCCGTCATAATTCGTGCCGCCTTCCGTCGCGCCGTCCAGCGCGAAGGTAATCACCGCGGGAATCTCGAGCGAACCTGGAACGGTGACGACGTCGTAAGTCGCGCCCGCTTCATCGAGCGCGCTCGTCGCGCCATCGAGCAGCGCGTCGGCAAGGCCGTCGTGGAAGCGCGCCTCGATGATCAGAACGCGTGCCTTCTTCTTCGGACGGATAAACGCTTTGCCGTGTTGGGATGTGCCAGCCATAAAAGTCTCCGGGGATCGCCGGTGACTTAGGCCGAAGCCGGATTGATCGCAAGCAGAAGATTGCCCGCGACGCCGAAGGTCCGCAGAACCTATCGGGTTTCCAGTGCTCAGACGCCTGTAGGCTCACGGTAGCGACGCACCGTATCGCGCAGTCGATCGTTCGCCGATCGCGGATTGATCAAGGCCTCAATGAAGAATCTGCTGTCGTTGGGAGACAGATCGAGCCACTCGTGCTCCTCGGCGTTCATGTCGGCCTGCGCCTCACGCATCAGCTTTTCGTCCGGCGGGGAATTCACTCTGTCCTTAGTCATCAAAGCCCCTCTTTCGCTGCTTCCACCAGCCGCGCCGCGTAGCGTGCCATGGTGTCGATCTCGAGGTTTACCCGGTCACCGACCTTGCGCTCGCCCCAGGTGGTCACGGTCAGCGAATGGTGGATCAAAAGCACGTCGAAGCGCGTGCCTTCCACCTTGTTGACGGTGAGCGAGGTGCCGTCGAGCGCGACCGAGCCCTTGGGCGCAATGAACTTCGCCAGGTCGCGAGGCGCCTCCAGCGTGAAGCGCACAGCGTCGCCCTCATCCTTGCGCTCGATGATCTCGGCCATACCGTCGACATGGCCCGAAACGATGTGGCCACCGAGTTCGTCGCCGATCTTCAGCGCCCGTTCCAGATTGATCCGCGTACCCGATTTCCAACCCATCGCCGTCGTCAGCCTGAGCGCCTCTTCCCAGGCCTCGACCTCGAACCAGCGCGCGTTCGAGCCGCTGTCGGGCAAGCCTGTGACCGTCAGGCAGACGCCGCCGCAGGAGATCGAGGCGCCGATGGCGATAGTCTCAGGGTCATAGGCGGTGTCTATACGCAACCCCACCCCTTCCCTCAGCGGCTTGACGGAAGCGACAGTGCCGACATCGGTGACAATTCCGGTAAACATCGGTGTTGATCCTAAAGGTCTCTTATCCACTCGGCGTAGCTGTCCTCGCCGAAACGCATCTCACGCAACTTGCGAAAACCTGCCGGGATATGGTCAGCGTCGATCGGCGATGCAATGCCGTCATCGCCGATCGCTTCCGGCCCCTGGAACAAGACGATGCGGTCGACCAGCCCATCGGCGAGGAACGCGCTCGCCACCTTGGCGCCGCCCTCGACCAGCACGCTTGCCATGCCGAGCGCGGCCAGATCCTCGAGCAGTTCCGGCAGAGCGATGCCGCCCTCATGTGTTTCAGTGCCGATGAAGCGCACGCCTGCGCGTTCGAGTGCTGCCCGCCGCAGCGGATCGGCCTCCAGGCAAGCGGCGACATAGAGCGGTACCCGGTCCACGCCCGACACCAGTTTCGAGGCCTCCGGCAACCTGATCTGGCGGTCGAGCACGATGCGCACCGGCGAGCGGTTCTCCAGCCCCGGCAAGCGCACCGTCAGGGCCGGATCATCCTCAAGGGCTGTACCGATACCGACCAGTATGCCGTCCGCCTCGGCCCGCATCAGATAGACTTCGCGACGCGCGATATCGCCGGTGATCGACACCTGCCCCTCGCCTTCCCTGCCGATCTTGCCGTCGCTGGAAAGCGCAAGCTTGAGAATCACTTCGGGGCGTTTTCTCAACGATCGAATCAGATAACCGGCCATCTGCTCGGCGGCTTCCGCCGCCAATACCTTCTCGACCACCTCGACACCGGCGGCACGCAGGATTGCGTAGCCCTTGCCGGACACCCGCGGATCAGGATCGCTGGCGGCGCCGACGACGCGCGCGACACCGGCATTGACCAGCGCATTGGCGCAAGGCGGCGTGCGGCCATGGTGGGCGCAGGGCTCGAGGGTGACGTAAGCGGTAGCACCGCGCGCGAGCTCGCCGGCCTCGGCCAGGGCCTCGGTCTCGGCATGCGGGCGGCCGCCGACAGCGGTGACGCCGGTGCCGACGATCATCGGGCCATTGCCGTCATCGCGTACGATCAGCGTGCCGACAGACGGGTTGGTCGCGGTGCGCCCGGCATTTTTTCGCGACAGTCTGAGTGCCGCCGCCATGAAGCGGCGATCAAGGGCGGCCTGTTCGCTTGCAGTCATGCTCAGCTGACGTCCTCTTCGCCCTTGACTTCGTCTCCCTTGAGTTCGCCCAGCAATTCGTGGAAATCCTTGGCCTCGCGAAAATTGCGATAGACCGAGGCGAAGCGGACGTAGGCGACATCGTCGAGCGACTTCAGCGCTTCCATGACCAGCCGGCCGACTTCCCCCGAAGCAACTTCCGTCTCGCCGGAGCTTTCGAGCTGGCGCACGATGCCGGTCACCGCGCGGTCGATGCGCTCGGGATCGACATTGCGCTTGCGCACGGCGATCTCCACCGAGCGCAGCAGCTTGTCGCGGTCGAACGGCACTTTGCGGCCCGATTTCTTGACCACCACCAAGTCGCGCAACTGCACGCGCTCGAAGGTGGTGAAGCGGCCGCCGCAATCGGGGCAGACGCGCCGTCGGCGGATCGCCGCGCCATCCTCGGCGGGGCGAGAATCCTTCACCTGCGTATCTTCTGACTGGCAATAGGGACAGCGCATGGAGAAGCCTTTGGTTGGCGAATCTGGTGAAGCGAAAGGCTTAGAGCCTTTCCGGTCCGGATTGAAGCAGTTCCGTCTCTTCGACGGCCTGCCGCATCAGAGATAGCGAGGCGCGAGGAAGATTGCCAGCGCAGCAACCAGCCAGATGGCGATGCCGCCGGCGACAGCCAGCCGGTAGTCGACACGATCGATGAACAGCCAGCAGGCGCCAAGGAAAGCGAGATAGGCAGGAATGGTCTTGACGCCGGCGAGGCAGGCATCGCGAAAGCCGCCCGGTTCGCCCCTGGCGCCTACGGCGAGCAACGCGATGACGGCAAAGGTCGGCGCCAGCGGCAGGATCCCCGGCAAGACGTTTCCACGCTTGGACGCCCAGACGATCAGCGCCGTCATCAATCCGCCGACCACGCCTTTCCAGACGATATCCATTCGATGCTTCCCTCTGATGCCTGCGCAATGCCTGCCAGACAGCAGCTTCAAGGTGCGACGTCGGCTGTCGCGAAGCCGCAGGAGACGCCAAGGCTGCGGTAGGCCTTGGAGAAACCGTCCATCGAGATGGTCGCGACCGGCTGTTTGCCGAAGACCACGTCGAGTGTGGTCGCACGGCGCATTGTGCGCAGTAACGCCAGGCTGGTCTTGGGCTTGTTCTCGACCATCCAGGCGAGACGGCCGGCGACGGAATCGTCGGAATAGACGGTTGCGGCAACCTGACCGGCGGCGTCGCCGAATTTTGCCGCGATCTTCTTGCCGGTCGGAAGATCCTTGTTGCCGATGGCGATCGTCACCGCCGGGTAAGCATCCGGCGGCAAAGCATCGCCATTCGAGATCGAAAGCGTCAACGTACCCGGATAGCCGCCGCTGTCGACGAAAGCGGTCGAGGCGACGCAGGTCTTGCGCGCATCCTGGCCCGTGTCCAGGACGTCGACGATGGTGGCCCATCTGCCGAAGGTGCCGGTAGCAGGTATGTTTGGAGCGGGCTGGGTCTGCGCGAAGGCACTGCCGGGCATTGTCAGGAAAGCGACCAGCCAACCATGGACCCCAAGGGTGGCGAGGCGGAAATTGCACATCATCAGATCTCCTGTTCGGCGCGCCACCCAACCATGGGCGGGCGCGCCGCTGGCCGATAAGAGATGACGCCTCGCGTCAGGTCAACCGAGATAGGGATAGAGCGGGAAACGATCGGTCAGCGCCACGACCTTGGCCTTGACCGCCGCCTCGACAGCCGCATTGCCCTCGTCGGAATTGGCGACCTTGAGACCATCCAGCACTTCGGCAATCAGCTTGCCGATCTCGCGGAACTCAGCCTGGCCGAAGCCGCGCGTGGTGCCGGCCGGGGTGCCGAGACGCACGCCCGAGGTGACGAAAGGCTTTTCCGGGTCGAACGGAATGCCGTTCTTGTTGCAGGTGATGTTGGCACGGCCGAGTGCCGCCTCGGCGCGCTTGCCGGTGGCATTCTTGGGCCGGAGGTCGACCAGCATCAGATGGTTGTCGGTGCCGCCGGAGACGATATCGAGACCGGTCTCCTTGAGACTGGAGGCGAGCGCCTTGGCGTTGGCGGCGACGCTCTCGGCATAGACCTTGAAGCTCGGCTTGAGCGCTTCGCCGAAGGCGACCGCCTTGGCGGCGATGACATGCATCAGCGGGCCGCCCTGCAGGCCGGGGAACACCGCCGAGTTCATCTTCTTGGCGATGTCCTCGTCATTGCACAGGATCATGCCGCCGCGCGGGCCGCGCAGCGACTTGTGCGTCGTGGTCGTCACGACATGGGCGTGCGGCAGCGGCGACGGATGCACGCCGCCGGCGACCAGGCCTGCGATGTGCGCCATGTCGACCATCAGATAGGCGCCGACCGCATCGGCGATCTCGCGAAAACGCTTCCAGTCCCAGACGCGCGAATAGGCAGTGCCGCCAGCCAGGATCAGCTTCGGCTTGGTCTCGTGGGCAGTCTTCTCGATGGCGTCCATGTCGAGCAGATGGTCGTCCTTGCGCACGCCATAGGACACGACCTTGAACCATTTGCCGCTCATGTTGACGGGCGAACCGTGGGTCAGATGGCCGCCCGAATTGAGGTCGAGGCCCATGAAAGTGTCACCGGGCTGCAAGAGCGCCAGGAAGACGGCCTGGTTCATCTGACTGCCGGAATTCGGCTGGACGTTGGCGAAGTTGCAGCCGAACAGCTTCTTGGCCCGCTCGATCGCCAGTTCCTCGGCCACGTCGACGAACTGGCAGCCACCATAATAGCGCTTGCCCGGATAGCCCTCGGCATATTTGTTGGTCATGATCGAGCCCTGCGCCTCAAGCACCGCTCGGGAAACAATGTTTTCCGAGGCGATCAGCTCGATCTCGTGGCGCTGGCGACCGAGTTCGTTGCGGATGGCGCCGAAAATCTCCGGATCGGCATCGGCCAGCGTGGTTTCGAAGAAAGATTCGAATTTGTTCGACACTGCCGCTGCTGTTGCCATGGCCTGAAATCCTCGGGGTTCGGGGGCTGCGAAGGTTCGCCGGGCCATTAACACAGTTGTTTTCGCCCCGCCATGTTTGCGGCGCGAAATTTGCTGGCCGGTTTGCGCCAGCGAGGCAACAGGAGGCTATTTCCGCGCCTTGCGGCCTTTCAGCAAGGCCTCGGTGAGCGTGATCTCGGTAAACAACGCTTGCGACGTATGGTCGTTGATCTCGCCGCTGCGAAACATGTCGCGCACGGCTGCGCGCTCGGCCTCGATGCCGGCGAGCCGCAGTTCCAGCTCCAGCCTTCCGGATTCGCGAGCCTCGGCGCGGGCCTCATCGGCTTCATCGGAGGCGGCGATGCGCCGCCGGTACCCTGCGACGATGTTCTCGGCGGCGGCAAGCCTGGCACCAGGCACCTCGCCGCCCTCATCCTCCGCCGCCGCAATGCTCTCGATGCGCGCGATTGCCGCCTTGGCGGCGCCGACACGCGCCAGGCGTTCCTCGGCGGCACCGGCATCCTCGCCCGGTTCGACCAGCCCCCTGGCGATCGTCGGCAGAGCGAGACTGGCGAAGACCAGCGAGCAGATGATGACGCCGGCGGCGAGGAAGATGACCAGATCGCGCGCCGGAAACGGCGAGCCGTCCGGCAGGGCGAGCGGCAGTGACAGGATGCCGGCCAGCGTGATCGCGCCGCGCACGCCGGCCACCGAACCGGCGAGCCGCACGCGCATCCCGAACGGCTCCACCTTGCGCTTGCCCAGGCGCGCCGCGATGCCGGCCGCGATGTCGCCGACCCAGATCCACAGGAAGCGCAAGACGATCAGGCACAGCGTCAGCGCGATGACTGTCGCGATCGGCTGGATGATCGGATGCAGGCTCATGAGTTCCGGCGGCACGTGGCGGATGATGTCGGGAAGCTGCAGCCCGAGCACGATGAAGAGAGCGCCGTTGAAAACGAAGGAAAGCGTCGTCCACAGCGACATCGTCTGCATGCGCGCCGAGACGCCAAGGAAGCGGAACACGCCAGAGCCACCGGTGAGCAGGCCGGCCGTGACTGCCGCCAGGATGCCGGACGCTCCGACGTGCTCGGCGCCGAGATAAGCGATGAAGGGCAGCAGGATCATCACCAGCACCTGCGCCTCGGCCGGCACGCCGCCGATGCGGTTGAGCAATTGCAGCAGCTTGGCGGCGACGAACAACGCCGCCACGCCGATCAGGATGCCGACAGCCACGGCATAGAGGAAACTCAGTGATGCCGCGGCAAAGGAAAAGCTGCCGGTTAGCACTGCTGCCACGGCAAAGCGGAACATGACGAGGCCCGACGCATCATTGAGCAGCGACTCGCCTTCCAGAATGTGCATAAGCCGCGCCGGAACGACATTCTTGTCGACGATCGAAGACACGGCCACCGCATCGGTCGGCGACAGCACCGCGGCGAGCGCGAAAGCAACGACCCGCGGGATGCTCGGCACCAGCCAGTGCAAGGCGTAGCCGAAGCCGACGATGGTGAAGAACACCAGCCCGATGGCAAGATCCAGGATAGGTCCGCGCAGCGCCATCAATTCACGCTTCGGCGCGCCATAGGCATCGCCGAACAGCAGCGGCGGAATGAACACCAGCAGGAACAGTTCCGGATCGATCTCGACATGGATGCCGCGCACCGGCCAGGCGAGTGCGGCACCGATCGCAATCTGCAGCACCGGCAACGGCACCCGAACCAGGCGCACCAACGCGCCGGAAAGCGCGACGAAGGCGAGCGCAACCAGAATGAAGACGGCAACTTCCATGGTCCGGTTCCAGACTTTCCCGCCGACCATGCGCAAAGCCGGCCGATCCGTCCAGCCGCGCCTCCCCGCGAAAAACGCAGCCGCACCCGAGCAACGAAAAAGGCCGCCCTGAACGGCGGCCTTTTCTATAAAAAGATCAGTTGCTTAAAGCGATGACGTGATCTGAAGCTCATTGGCACCGTCGAGCGCGTAGACGTCGTCGCGGAACTGTACGACGCCTGGGGCCGTCGACCAGGCCGAGAGATAGAGGAAGTGGACCGGCACCGGGTTGGTAATCTGGATCGGCGTGTTTTCGCCGGTCTTGATCGCCGCCTCGAAATGCTGACGGTCCCAGCCCGGTGTGTCGCGCAGGATCCAGGTGACGAGGTCGCGCACATTCTGCACGCGCACGCAGCCCGAGGAATCAAAGCGCATCATCTTGCCGAACAGGCTCTGCTGCGGGGTGTCATGCATGTAGACCCCGTCGGGGCTCGGGAAATTGATCTTGACCGACGCCATCGCATTGCCCGCGCCCGGATCCTGGCGGAAGCGATACTTGGCGGCGTCGTCGGTCGACCAGTCGACATTGAGCGGATCCACTTCGCTGCCATCCGGCGCGAACAGGCGGATATGGCTGTCCTTCAGATAATCGGGATTCTTCCGCATCAGCGGAATGATGTCCTTGCGTACGATCGAGACCGGCGCGTTCCAGTACGGATTGACGATGATCTCGTTGATCTTGGAATTAACGATCGGCGTCTGGCGATCGATCTTGCCGACGATGGCGGTATGGCGAAGCACGACGCGGTCGTTTTCGACCGCTTCGATCTGCGCCGCCGGAATGTCGACGAGCACGTAGCGGCTGCCCAGCGTGCCGGCCTTCTCGCGCAGCCTCTGCAGATTGGTCTGCAACTGGCCAAGCCGGATCTGCGCCGAGATATTCATCGCCGCGTAGGTGTATTTGCCCATCGCGCCGTCAGCCGGCAGGCCGTGACGCAACTGGAAGCGCTTGACCGCCGAGTCAACATAGGAATCGAAAGCCGTCGAAACGCCGGCGCTCTGTGACAGGTCGCCGGAGACCATCAACCGCTTGCGCAACGGCACGACATCGGGATCATCGACGCCGAGCTGCAGTTTCTTGGTCGCGGGAACCTCTACCCAGCCGCCCTGCCCGGCGATGTTCTGATATTGCGACACCGCCTGTTCCGTGAAGGCGACGGTCTGCGGACTGAAGATCGGCAGCGTCGATGCCACCTTGCCGCCTTCGCTGGCGCGGGCGTCGAACTGGTCATCCCAATTGCCGCGCGCCGACGATTTCAGGATATCACCGATCACATCCTGCGCATTGGCGCCGCCGGCGACAACAGCGGCTGCAAGCGCGGAGGCACCGGAAAGGAAAAAGCGGCGGCTGGTTTTCATGGACGTTCCAGACATTTGTAGCAGTTCGATCACTTGCTGCGTTGATCACCGGGCGATCTCGCCCGCACTCTAAAATTGGCAATCTTAACAATTAGCCAACCATGGTCCGTATCATCTTGGTGTGACGACGCACGAGGCGCGATACGGGTTGCCGGTGAACGCAGGGTCTTCACCACAGCATCACTGCCACTCTCGGTTCCATTGGAATATGGCGGCAACGTGGCCTTGCTCTCAAATCCGACCGGCCGGCATTCCGAAAAGAAACGGACCGATGCTTTTCGGCACCGGCCCTGACTGAAGGTCGATATTTCGGCCGCGCTTCTGTGGCGCGGGCCGGATCTGATACGGCGCCTTACATCCGGTAGGCGATGGTGTCGTTCCAGAAGCGGTCGAGCCGCTGCAAAGCGCGGTTCATCTGCTTGAACTCGTCGGTGTTGATGCCGCCGACCTGCTCGATCGAGCCGACATGGCGCTCGTAGAGACCGGCGACCACTTCCGCCACCTCGTTGCCCTTCGGCGTCAGCGAAACGCGGACCGAACGGCGGTCGATGCGCGAGCGCTGGTGGTTGATGAAGCCGAGATCGACCAGCTTCTTCAGATTGTAGGAGACGTTTGAGCCGAGATAGTAGCCACGCGAGCGCAGCTCGCCGGCGGTCAGCTCGGAATTGCCGATGTTGAACAGCAGCAGCGCCTGGATGGCATTGATGTCGGACCGACCGTTGCGGTCGAACTCGTCCTTGATGACATCAAGCAGGCGGCGGTGCAGCCGCTCAACAAGCTGCAGCGATTCCATGTACAGGGAACGGATAGCCTCGCGGCGATCGTCGGATACGTTGGCGGTCTTCGCCGCCGGACGCGAATTGATCATTGTCTTTGCCTCTCGTTTGTCGCCCTGGTCATTTTTTGTTTTTCACCTTGATCGCGACACTATCGAATACTCATAAAATTCGACTTAAACGCTAGGGCTAACAAGAGCTTACCGGTAACAGGTTTCGAAAGAGGCTTAACGAACGGTCACCCGAGCAAGGACAATTAACCTAAAGATTTCGGCAACGATTTCGGGGCTGAATTCAGGCAGCTGCCAGGTCGCCAATGTGCTCAAGGGCTTAGTGGCGAACCGGGCGTTTTTGCAGGTAGATGACGACGCGGAAGACGATGTAGAGCACCGCCACCGCCGCATGCGAGATGACGATGAGCATTCGGTGGCCGAAAAGCTCGGGAAAGCCAGCATACATCACGGTCTCGGTGGCCGCGCAAATGAACCAGATCACCGGCCCCCAGGACGCCAGCATCCACAGGCCGGCGGCGGCAAAAGGAAAGAACACGGCCAGCACCACCGCCGCCACCTGCCAGTGCACGGGCATAAGGTCGAAACGCCATAGCGAGCCCGGATAGAAGCCGATGAGCTTGATCCAGTAAAGAATGCCGAACAGCAGGCAGTAGCCCGATATGACGCGCTGGAACCAGGCGAAGATCACCTCCACCCCAGAGGGCTGCAGCACGACCCGTCTCGAGGTCACCTCGCTCATATCAAGAGCTCCCGTTCCCCAAGCGGAGCGAAATAGGCGTCGACATCGGCCTCGCTGACCGCATCGAGGCTCGCCGGACGCCATTGCGGCTTCGAGCCCTTGTCGATGATGGCGGCGCGGATGCCTTCGTAGAAATCATGGCCGAGAAGCATCCGGTTGAGGATGCGGAACTCCATCTTCATGCATGCTTCCATCGACAGGGTCAGCCCGGCGCTGATCTGGCGCCAGGCGACGCACAGGCTGGTCGGCGAGCGGGTCCGGATCGTCGCCAGCGTCTTTCCGGCGAACTCGTCGGCGTCCGCCGCACGCTCCAGGCTGTCGATGACGCGTTTCAGGGACGGTTGCGAAAAATGGCTCGATATCGCCTCCAGCGTCTGCCTGTCGGTCTCTCGCTTTGCCTGAACGAAGCAGCCACGCAGCACCGATTCCGGATCGCCGGTCAGCGTCAGCCGGTCGAGGAAGCCGCCCTGGTCCTCGGCCTTGATGGTGTGGGTGGCCAGCCCAGACCACAGCGCATCGCCATAGCGGATGCGATTGCCGGTCAGCGCCAGATACATGCCGAAGGAACCGCCGAGATCGGGCAGCAGGTGGCTGGCGCCGACATCGGGGAAAAAGCCGATGCCGACCTCCGGCATGGCGAACTGGGCATTTTCGGTCATCACCCGGTGCGAGCCGTGGAAGGAAATGCCGACGCCGCCGCCCATGACGATGCCGTCGATCAGGGCGACATAGGGTTTCCTGGAGCTGTTGATGCGGGCGTTGAGCCGGTATTCGTCGGCGAAGAACTCGACCGGCGGTTTTCCCGCCCGGCCGGTTTCATAGACATGCAGGATGTCGCCGCCGGCCGAAAAGGCCCTGCCCTCGGCCTTGACGACGACAACATCGACGCCTTGGTCGGTCTCCCAGGCGGAAAGGGCAGCGTCGAGCGCCCTGATCATGCGATGCGTCAAGGCATTGAGCGCCTGAGGCCGCGTCAAGGTGACGACGCCGGCCCGGCCCAGATGTTCGAAGCGGATCTCGTCGCCTCCGCCAAAATCCATCGTGAAAGAATCCCTCCCCCGCGCCGCCGGGATTGAAGTGCTAAAGCGTGGCGCATGGGTGCGTCAATGGCGAGCCTGGCCGGGCGTGTATCAGTTTGGGTTTCGGAAGTGGAAAGAGACGGTTCTTTGCGTCCGGATCAAATGGGTGCAAATTTGCTGCCGACGGCACGGCCAACAATCCATGCAGCCCTCAAGAGCGAATACATGACCCCTGCACCCGGAGCGTCAGAATATGATTTGGCGACGCCGCGAAAGTTCGACCCGGACGATGTCCTAAGTCGTCCACTGATGGCAAATCTGGCAACCATTGGCGCGGACGGCGCACCGCGCAACGCACCGGTATGGTTCATCTGGGAAGACGGCGCGATCTGGCTTCTCGGGTCATCGGATGGAAGCGCGGTGAAGCATATTGAGAGAGACCCGCGCTGCGCGGTGGAAATTGTTCACTTCGACAACAATGCTGGCATCTTGCTGCACCTTGGGCTGCGCGGCCTCGCCACCATCGAGGCGATGTCGCCAGACCGCTTCAAACGGCTCCTCCATAAATATCTCGGTCCCGAAGCCAGCTGGAACGAGTGGTTCATCGACAATGTGGCCCAGATCGAACATCCAGATGGGCGTATGATCAGGCTTGCCCCGGTCAGCATCTTCACCAACAACGTGTCGTTCTTCAGAACCGGCCCTGACCTTGCATGGCCGCCTTATGTCGATAACGGATTTCGAACCGGACGGTGAGCCATGCCGCAGTTTTTGCGCCTTGCCCTTGTTCTAGGTGGCCTGCTGGCCATCTGCACCGCCAATGGTCTGGCCAGGGCGGCCGATGTCGACGACCTCTACAAATCCCAGACCATCGTCAACGGCAAGTACGAGAAAAACCGCCAGTCCGGCTTCAAGCGCTGTCTCGACGCGGTTCTGGTCCGGGTGTCCGGCGATCAGCGCCTGCCGGCAAAACCGGAGATGGCGGCACTGCGCGACAAGGCCGGCAGCTTCGTCGCCGGCTTCAGCTATCGCGACCGCATGGAAGGCATTCCCAACCATGACGACCAGGGCACGTATGATCGGCCTCACAATCTCTATTGCCAGTACAAGCCAGCTGACATCGACCCGGTGCTGGCTTCGCTCGGCAGCAAGCCGTGGCTGACCGAGCGGCCACGGCTGGCGGTGTTTTTGGCGACCGAGCGCGGTACAAGCCATTTCGCGCTCGATGCCGATGACGAGCGCGACGTGCTGATGCGCGAATCGT
This sequence comes from Mesorhizobium sp. M0293, assembly GCF_040321735.1. Lineage (NCBI taxonomy): Bacteria > Pseudomonadati > Pseudomonadota > Alphaproteobacteria > Hyphomicrobiales > Phyllobacteriaceae > Mesorhizobium > Mesorhizobium sp. M0293. The sequence continues at coordinate 10,902 of NZ_JAMYSA010000085.1, read as the reverse complement.
TCAGCAATGCCGCCCTGCCACTGGCCATGCAGGTGACTTTTCCAACGGCAGCACTGCTGTCGCAGGCCGGGCTGGACCATCAGGCGCTTCGCAACGCCGAGGTGACGAAACTGGACACAATCGCGAAAAAGGCCGGCGCCGACCAGGCGCTTTCCGGCAGCCTCGTGTGGAGCGACAAGGAACTGGGCTGGATCGCCGACTGGCGGCTGGCGATGGCCGGTAAGACCTATCAGTGGGAAGTGCGCGGCGTCGGCTTCGACGAGGCTTTTCGCGTCGCTATCAAAGGCGCGGCGCAGATCCTGTCGGGCAATGGCCAACCGGAATAGGCCCCGGCCGGATCGCTGGCACAAACGTGTCGCATTGGTCAGCGGCAAGGGCTCGTGATAAAAGCCGCCGATCTGGAGTTTTGGCGATGAACAAATTCACCCCCGCAAAGCCAGCCGGCGCGCGCAGCGTCGACGACATCACCGGCAGCCGCCGTCTGCGCCGCATGCGCAAGGCCGACTGGTCGCGCCGTCTCGTGCAGGAGAACAGGCTCTCGGTCGACGATTTGATCTGGCCGATCTTCGTCGTCGACGGCAGACAAGTGCGCGAGCCGATCGCCGCCATGCCGGGCGTCTTCCGCCTGTCGATCGATCTCGCCGTCAAGGAGGCCGAGCGCGCCGCAAAGCTCGGCATTCCCGCACTCGCCACCTTCCCCAATGTCGACATCTCGCTGCGCGACCAGACCGGCTCGCACATTCTCGACCCCGACAATGTCATCAACCGCGCCACCCGCGCGATCAAGGACGCGGTGCCGGAGATCGGCATCATCACCGACGCCGCGCTCGACCCGTTCACCAGCCATGGCCATGACGGCATCCTGCGCGACGGCATCATCGTCAACGACGAGACGGTGGAACAGGTGACCGCCGCGGCCGTCATCCAGGCGGCGGCCGGCGCCGACATCATTGCGCCGTCCGACATGATGGACGGCCGCATCGGCGCCATCCGCGACGCGCTCGACGCCAACGGTTTTCAGGACGTGGCGATCATGTCCTACGCGACCAAATTCGCCTCGGCCTTCTACGGCCCCTATCGCGAGGCTGTGGGCACCGCCGGCCTGCTCAAGGGCGACAAGAAGACCTACTATATCGACCACGCCAATTCCGACGAAGCAGTGCGCGAGGCCGAACAGGACATCGCGGAAGGCGCCGACATGCTGATGGTCAAGCCCGGCCTGCCCTATCTCGACATCATCCGAAGGCTGAAGGACGAGTTCCAGATGCCGACTTTCGCCTACCAGGTGTCGGGCGAGTATTCGATGATCAAGGCAGCGGGTGCCAATGGCTGGATCGACGGCGAGAAGGCGATGCTGGAATCACTACTCGCCTTCAAGCGCGCCGGCTGCGACGGCATTTTGACCTATTTCGCGCCCGAAGTGGCGGAGTTGCTGAAGGGATAAGCCGCTAGGTCGTTTGGAATTTTAACGCAATCCGCTAGAATGAATTCATGAGCAGGAATGAAGTCATAGAGCGGTTGCAGAGAAATGCAGACGCCATCAAAGGCATGGGCGCGACTTCGCTTTATCTCTTCGGATCGACTTTGCGAGGCGACGCAGGCCCCGACAGCGATCTCGACCTCTTCATCGATTATGATCCTGCAAGGCGCTTTTCGCTGATCGATCTGGTCGGCATCAAGCAATTTCTTGAAGAGAAGATGTCAGCGGAGATCGATATCACCACCCGCGACAGCCTCAATCCCATGTTGAAGGCCGATATCGAACGATCTGCCGTGCGAATATTCTGATGGCAGTGCGCCGGATCGAACCGATTCTAGCCGAAATCATAGAAGCCTTGGACGGCATCGCTGCTGCCACCGCAGGCAAGACTCTCGATGACTTCAATAGCGGCTGGCTGCTTCGACATGGCATCGAGCGCGGGATCGAAATCATTTCCGAAGCTGCCCGGCACATTCCGGAGGATTTGGCAGCCTTTGCCCCCGAGATTCCATGGAAACAAGTTCGTGGGATAGGTAACATGGGCTGTGGTGACCGACAGCCTGCTGCCAGTACGTCTTGCTATCGAACGTATGCTTCTTCTCCGCCATGTAACTAGCGTGGCAGCAACGACAGGTTCCCGCCAGCGAGGCCGCTGGCTTGTCTTCAGAGCAGTCCGATCGTCGCCCTAGAAATACCACTTGCAATTCGCAATCAGTTTGCTACAAGAAACTGATTGCAAAATACAACTGGTTATTGAGGAGGCTCGCATGCCCAAACTTCGTGTCAACGCTTTCACCCTGTCGCTCGACGGCTATGGCGCCGGTCCCGATCAGGATCTGCAAAATCCGCTCGGCGTCGGTGGGGAATCCTTGCACAAGTGGTTTGTCGACACCCGCACTTTCCGTGAGATGGTGCTCGGACAAGATGGCGGCACCACCGATATCAACGAGGCGTTCGCGGCGCGCAGTTTCGAAAATGTCGGCGCCTGGATCCTCGGCCGCAACATGTTCGGACCGATCCGCGGCGAATGGCCCGACGACAGCTGGAAGGGCTGGTGGGGCGACAACCCGCCCTACCATGTGCCGGTTTTCGTATTGACCCATCACAAGCGCGAACCGATCGTCATGGAGGGCGGCACGACCTTCTATTTCGTCACCGACGGCATCCATTCGGCGCTTGAACAGGCAAAGGCAGCGGCTGATGGCAAGGACGTGCGCGTCGGCGGCGGCGTGTCCACCATCCGGCAATACCTCCAGGAGAAGCTGATCGACGAGATGCATCTGGCGATCGCGCCGGTGCTGCTCGGTACGGGCGAGAACCTTTTTGCCGGCCTGGACATGGTCAAGCTCGGCTATGTCTGCAGCGAGCAGGTTGCGACGCCGCTCGCCACGCACGTCACCATCAAGCGGAAGTAGTTACAGCTCTTTCTCCCCGTCACTATACGGGGAGAAATGCCCGGCAGGGCAATGAGGGGCGGCGCGACCTTTGGAGACTAGCAAGCAAGCTGCCAATGGCAGCGAATAGGGCTCAATCGCCAACGCAGGCACTGCCCCTCATCCGCCCTTCGGGCACCTTCTTCCCGTGAACGGGGAGAAGGAAGAATCTTCAATACTTCTCCGGCACGTAGAGTTCGCGTGGCAGCACCTGGCGCTCGTATTCGGGATTGAACACACGCTCCGGCAGCGTGATCTCCTCGTGCGGGACCTCTTCATACGGCATCTGCTTGAGCAGATGGCCGATGCAGTTCAGCCGCGCTCGCTTCTTGTCGTTGCCTTCGACGATGAACCAGGGCGCCTCCGGGATGTTGGTGCGGGCGAAGGTCTCTTCCTTGGCTTTGGTGTACTGCTCCCAGCGCACCCGCGACTGCAGGTCCATCGGCGACAGTTTCCATTGCTTCATCGGATCGTGGATGCGCATCAGGAAGCGCATCTGCTGTTCCTCGTCGGTGATCGAGAACCAGTATTTGACCACGGTGATGCCCGAGCGGACCAGCATGCGCTCGAACTCCGGCACGTCGCGGAAGAATTCTTCGACCTGATCGGGCTGGGCAAAGCCCATTACCCGTTCGACGCCCGAGCGGTTGTACCAGGAGCGGTCGAACAGCACGATTTCGCCGCCGGCCGGCAGATGCGGGACATAACGCTGGAAATACCATTGCGACTTCTCGCGCTCGGTCGGCGCCGGCAGTGCCACGACACGGCAGATGCGCGGATTGAGCCGCTGGGTGATGCGCTTGATGACGCCGCCCTTGCCGGCCGAATCGCGCCCCTCGAAGATCACCACCAGCTTCTTCTTGTGGTAGGCGACCCAGGACTGCAGCTTGATCAATTCGGACTGCAGGGTAATCAGGTCGCGAAAATATTGCATACGATCGATCGAAGGCGGATGCGCATTCTTGTAGATCTTGGCGATCTCCATCGACAGCGCCGGCTCCGACATTTCGAGCTCATAGTCCTCGTCGAGCGTGTCGGCGAGCTCGGCTTCAAGCCAGTCCCTGGCAGGAGAATTCTGTTTTAGCTCGGTCATTTCAGCTGCTCCGCTTGCAAGCTCTGTCGATGCACGTCCGGCGCCCGAAACTCCCGGCTTACGTCCCGGAACGGCAACACCTGAGCCGACTTCAATATAGCCCGCCAGTGACGGTTTTATTGCAGCCTGGAACATGACACCGCCGCTGCGAATCCCGTGAGGCATGATCGATCCGTCGTCGTGGCATGGCGACAAGCCGCTCAAATTGTCCTACAAATAGCAGTCACATTCGGGGCACCCTCCCCAGCCCCTTTCCCAATGCAATCGCGAGGATCTGATATGGAATACCGCACTCTCGGCCGTTCCGGCTTGAAAGTTTCGACGCTGACCATGGGCACCATGACTTTCGGCGGCGCCGGCGCGTTTTCGGCGGTCGGCAAGACCGATCTCGACGAAGCGCGCCGGATGATCGACCTCTGCATCGATGCCGGCATCAACGTCATCGACACCGCCAATGTCTATTCGAACGGCATTTCGGAAGAGATCATCGGCGAAGCGCTCGGTGGCAAGCGCAAGGGCGACGTGCTGATCGCGTCCAAGGCACGGATGCGGATCGGCAAGGGTCCAAACGATGAAGGCCTGTCGCGCCATCACCTGATCCGCGAATGCGAGAAGAGCCTGAAGAGGCTCAAAACCGACGTCATCGATATCTATTTCCTGCACGAATGGGATGGCGTGACGCCGCTGGAGGAAACCATCGCCGCGCTCGACACGCTGGTTGCCCAGGGCAAGATCCGCTATGTCGGCTGTTCCAACTATTCCGGCTGGCAGGTGATGAAGGCGCTCGGCATCAGCGACAGCCATCACCAGCCTCGCTTCGTCACTCAGCAGATCCACTACACGCTGGAAGCGCGCGAGGCAGAGTATGAATTGCTGCCGATTTCCGTCGACCAGGGGCTGGGCGTTATGGTCTGGAGCCCACTTGCCGGCGGATTGCTGTCCGGCAAATACCGGCGCGACAGCCCCACCGCCCGCCAGCTCGCCGGTTGGTCCGAACCGCCGATCCGCGACGAGGATCGGCTCTGGCGGATCGTCGACGTGCTTGTCGAGATCGGCACGCAGCGCGGTGTGTCGGCAGCGCAGGTGGCACTGGCCTGGCTGCTCGGCCGGCCGGCGGTCAGTTCGCTGGTGATCGGCGGCAGGACCGAAACGCAGTTCCAGGACAACATCGCTGCGGCAAGCCTGGTGCTCACAGGCGACGAACGCGGTCGCCTCGACGCGGTCAGCCGGCCGCCTTTGCTCTATCCCTACTGGCACCAGCAGCTGACGGCAAAGGACCGCTTCGGCGCCGCCGATCTGGTTCTTGACCGCAGCGGCATCTGATGAGCGGGCGCCAAAGCCTGCGGCGTTCTAGCCGTCGATAAAACGCCAGACCTCGGGATCAGGCTCGATCTGGCCGCTGAGGACAAAATATTTGTAGATCACGAGCAGCGAGATCGCCTGCTCGTCCTGTTCGTTGGAGAATTGGCGGCAATAGGCATTGGCCGCGGCGATAATGCGTTGCGCCTCGGCCGGGTGCCGTTCGAAATAGCGCACCTTGTCTGCGACATCGGCGAAATCCGGATCGAGCGGCACGTAGTGGACACCGGCCTCGAGTTGCTTTTCCGCAAACCATGTCTCGTATGTCGGTGGCGGCATCAGGCAGAGCGAATTCGAATTCAGGATCCATTTGAGGTTCGTCGCCACATCGTTGCCTTCGATCGAGACGATGTAGCGGTAACGCTGCTGCTGGCTGACGCTGAGAAAGGGCTTGGCGTATTCGGCCGGCGCGTTCGGCTTGTGTGAGCCGGCATCGCAAAACGGCAGGTCACGCACAGCGTCGATAAATCCTGTCCGTTTCGGATTGTTGAGATCGCCGCGCCAGACCACGGCCGGGCGCTTGTCAGCGAATGCAGTTGCGTCGGCCGGCATGTGGAAGTGCCGAAACTTGTTGAATTTCATGATGACCGCATTGCTGTCATCGGCGCAGATCGGCCGATCCTTGACGAGCGTCGGCACCTTCGGCACCTTGATGACATCGCCGAATTTGACGTCGACGAGCAATGCCGGGTCGAAATAGCGGGCAAACTCCCTCAGATCGTAATAGTACATGGTCGGCGTGGAAGGCAGCTTGTCGATACGCACCGCGGCCGGGCTGGGCGTAAACGCTTCCTGCAGCTTGTTGTAGTAATTCAGCCGCCGCCGCACCGCCTCATCCGAGAGCCTGGCCTTCTTGAGCCGGTCGGCCAGCTGCCGGCGAAACAGCGCCTGCGGCACGACATCGCGCGCGACGTTTCGCGCATAGTAGTAAACCTTTGCCGTCGTTCGTGCGATTGTGGCCATCAGTCACTTGATAAAAACAAAACGGGCAGTTCCCAATGGGTTGGCGCCCGGTTCTCCCTACACCATTGTGCCGCGCATCTTGCAAGCCCCGGACCATCATAGACGCCAACGGCCGGGCACTATCGCTTCAGCTGTTGTGTTTGACGGCTAATGCTCCTAGGCAGGGTCAGAGCCGCTAAAAGCAATTCCGGGAAAAGCGCATAGCGCTTTCCCTATGGGATTGCGTCAAACAAAGAGATGGAGCGATTCTGCGTTTCCGTGAAACGACGAACCGGTCCAGCAGTGAAAAAGGAGCCGATATGGCGCGACCACCAAATTACGATCAGGAACGCAAGGAACGCGACCGCCAGAAAGCGGCCAAGAAGGCCGAGAAGCTGGCAGCCAAGGTCGCGGCGAGGGAACGTTCGAAGCCCGAGGACGAGACCGAAGGCGAAACCGAAAAGGCAAAGTGACGGCAAAAGGCCCGCAAATGCGGGCCATGCCTCAATCCGGATCGCCGCCCAGATGGCTGGCTTGTGTCAGGCCGGCGCCTTGTCGCTGACGAAGACGTCCACTTCACGCGCTGCCGCGATGAAGGCGCGCCTGGCGTTCATCGCCGGCTTGTCGCCGGCCAGCGCGTCGTGACAAGCCTGCAGGGCCGCGCGATGCTTGGGGCTGCGCTTGCCAGGCCAGCTGTTGAGGAGGTAGTCGGAAGCCTCACGCGCCGTCCGCAAGAGCTGAGTGCTTCCCGCTGCGACTGACTTCACAGTCACAGGTGTTTCAAATCGGTTGTTTTCCATCGCCGCTCCTTACGCCATCGGCGTCTGTGAAGCGAGGCCGAAAGTGCGCATAGGTCCAGACGCCGCTTTTTGCGTCCCCTACACCACGCCTTAAGCGGCGACGACGGCAAAGCCTCTGGCGCGAAGACCGCGCCGATCGTTGGCCAGCGACGTCACCAGCCGGTCGCGGCTGCCGACGATGTGGGTCGAAAGCAGGCGGGCGGCTTTATCGGCATCGCCGAGACGTACCGCCGCCAGAATGGCGCGATGTTCGGCCCAGGCGCGGCTGAGAGCCGCTTCGTCGCGAACCTCCAGCCAGCGCGCCCGCGACAGGCGTGTCATGGCATCGCGGACCGCCCGGAACAGGAATTCGTTGCCCGACAGACGCGCCAGTTCGATGTGAAAATCCATGCCGACACGATGCCATTCCTCGCGCGGCGTGTCGTTGTCGCAGGAGTCGAGCATCGCCTCGATGACATCGACGGCGCTCCGGTCCGCCAAGCCGCATGTCAGGCGAAGTGCCGCAACCTCGACCGCCTCCCTGTAGACGGCGATCTGCTCGAGTTCAGCCAGGTTGATGGGTGACACCGTCCAGCCACGCCCGTCCCTGCCGACCAGGCCCTCGGTCTCGAGCCGTAGAAGTGCTGCCCTGACCGGGGTTCGCGACGCACCGAAGCGGCTTTCGATCCAGCGCTCCGTCAGTTTCTCGCCGGGACCAATTTCGAGGCCCAGGATCATCTGCCGAAGCTGTTTTTCGACGCTCTGCATCCGCGACATTTTTGCTCCCGTTTTCCGGTCGTTATGGCTTCGGACCGTTTGACGACGATCACGTTTGAGAGGTTGCATTGACAGCGGTCAAGCTTGCGTCCATGAGGGGTACCATCTTGGTATCCCAAGCTGGTATCCGCAGCAAGTGTCGGTAGGCATTACTCGGACAGGACATACGACATGCCGCAGAATACGCCCCCAGCGACCGACAGCACCTACAACATCCACTGGCGGCGCAATCTATTCGTGTGTTTTGCCGGTTCGTTCTCGACGCTTGTCGCCATGACGCTGCTGCTGCCGTTCCTGCCGCTCTATATCGAGCAGCTCGGCGCCGAGGGCCACGCGGCGATCGTGCAGTGGTCGGGAATCGCCTACGGCGCGACCTTCTTCGCGGCGGCGCTGGTGGCGCCGCTCTGGGGACGTCTCGGCGACCGCTACGGCCGCAAGGTGATGCTGGTTCGCGCCAGCTTCGGAATGGCCATATGCATGTCATTGACGGGCATGGTGCAAACGGTCTGGCAGTTGGTGCTGCTGCGGCTGCTGATCGGTTTTGCCGGCGGCTATTCCTCGGGATCGACCATCCTCGTCGCTATGCAAACGCCCAAGGAGCGTTCCGGCTGGGCACTGGGCCTGCTGTCGGCCGGTATCACGGGTGGGGCCCTGGTCGGGCCGCTGGTTGGCGGCGCCCTGCCGCCACTGATCGGCATCCGCGCCACCTTTCTCCTGTCAGGCGGCGTCATCTTCCTGGCGTTCCTGGCGACCACCTTTCTGATCAAGGAAAATCCCCGGCCGAAACCAGCAGACGCGGCTGCGAGAGAGAAGCCGAAAGGCGGCTGGGCACAAATACCGGACAAGCGTCCTGTTGTCGCCATGCTGGCGACCGGCATGCTGTTGAGTTTCGCCACCATGTCGATCGAGCCGATCATCACCGTCTATGTGCAGCAGTTGATCGAAGACCAGAGCCGCGTGACGCTGATCTCAGGCGTCGTCATGTCGGCGGCCGCGCTTGGCGCCATCCTGTCGGCTTCGCGCCTTGGCAAGCTCGCCGACCGCATCGGTCACTGGAACGTCGTCATCGGCGCGCTTGCCGTCTCGGCGCTGCTGCTGGTCCCGCAGGCCTTCGTCACGCAGAGCTGGCAACTCATCGGCCTGCGCTTCCTGATGGGCCTGGCGCTGGGCGGGCTCTTGCCCTGCATCACCAGCGTCATCCGTCACAATGTTCCCGATGGCGTCGGCGGCAACGTGCTCGGGCTGTCGATCTCCGCCCAATATATCGGGCAGGTCGCAGGCCCTTTGCTAGGCGGCTTTGCCGGTGGCCATTTCGGCATGCGCTCGGTGTTTCTGGGCACATCCGTATTGATGGCGGGCGGCGCGGTGTATAACTGGCTGGCGCAATCGCGCCGCGAGCAGAACATGCTTGCCGACGCCGGCAAGCCCTGACGGGGTTGGCGTATCCCTCTGATATTCACGGAGCCACGGACATGAGCATGGCCGAGCAACCTTCCGGCAACATCGGCCGTATCCTCATCCTGGCCGGCGGCCTCTGTGGCGCCGCCGGCGTGGCGCTGTCGGCCGCGGCGGCGCATCTGGGCGGCGCCTTCACCGGCACCGCCGCTTCCTTCCTGCTGATGCATGCGCCGGTCTTTCTTGCCGCCGGATTGCTTGGCGCGAACCGGATCCTGCGCATCGGCAGCCTGGTCCTGCTGCTTGGGCTTCTGTTGTTCTGCGGCGACCTGTTGGCCCGCGACTTCCTCGGCTCACGGCTGTTCCCGCTGTCGGCGCCGATCGGCGGCACCTTGCTCATCGCCGGCTGGCTGGCGATCACTGCCTCGGCGCTGGTGCGCGCGCGTTCCTGACGCCTCTGGGCGCCCTGCCCGACATACCAGCCTGCGCCCGTCAAACGTCATTTTGCGGAGCAGTCAGTCCTGCCGGCGCTCGGGCTGGATAAGCAATTCGCGATTTGGGCGTCGCAGCCTCGCCAACCGACGCGCCTCCGGCCGCTCGGACGCCGGGGCAATGCCCCAGTAGTTGCGGTAGATGTCTTCGAACAGATAGCTTACGGGATGCATGATGTGCACTCCTTTCAAAACTTGAATCGATCCAATCCGCCGCCACGAAAAAGCGGCGCCGCTCAGCTCCGCTTGCGCTCCACGAGGAACCGCAACTCGCGAACCCATGGGTTGGCCGTGCCGCGGCGCTTCATGGTCGCGGCATTCGAGCGGATGCTCCAATCGTTGCGATAGATATCTTCGAACAGAAAGCTGACGGGATGCATGGCACATCTCCCTTGCTGCCTTGAATCGATCCAACCTCCGAGACCATTACTGCTTTGGATCGATTCAAACAATACACCCCACCAAGCCCTTGATCAAGCCAAAATTTGAACCGATCCAACGAAAGTGCTAGATGGGGGAATTCAGGAGACGAAAATGGCGCCATTGACCTCTGCAAAGACAAGACCGGTCCGGCTGGCGGACATCGCCAAAGCGGCCGGCGTCTCGCATGGCACCGCGTCCAACGTGTTCGCCCGCCCGGATATCGTGCGCGAGGAGGTCCGCGAACGGGTCAAGGCGGCAGCCGAGGCAATGGGATATGGCGGACCCGACCCCAAGGGCCGGCTGCTGCGCGCCGGCAAGGTCAACGCCATCGGTGTCGCCACCGCCGAACCGTTATCCTATTTCTTCGACGACCCTTTCGCCCGGGTGATGATGGCCAGCATCTCGCAGGCCTGCGACGCGACCGGCGCGGGGATCTCGCTGGTCTCCGCCGCCAACAACGAACAGCTCGCCTGGAACATCCAGAGTGCGCTTGTCGATGGCTTCATCGTCTTCTGCGTCGACGGCGGTTCAAAACTGGTCGAACTGGCGCGTGACCGCAAACTCCCCTTTGTGGCGCTCGATCTCGATTCAGACGACGACGACGAGGCCGTCGCGGCGATCGGTGTGGACAACATCGCCGGGGCCGGCCTCGCGGGCCGCCCTCTGACCGCGCTTGGGCATCTTCGCTTTGCCGTGCTGGCCCTGCCCTGCGCGGCCGCCGGCGTCGGCC
>NZ_JAMYSA010000084.1:0-26478 GCF_040321735.1 Mesorhizobium sp. M0293 | reverse complement strand
TCGAACCGTAACCGAGCGCCAGGCGCGGCGGTTGGTCGTCGGGCCAGATCGAGGCGAGGAACGGGTTGACGACCGTGAACAGCTGGACGAGCGCGACCAGCGTCGAAATGCCGATGACGACCCCCGGAACGACGATCGCGGCACCCAGCAGGGCATCGAAGATAGCGCGGGTTCGGACGCTGACGCGCGCCAGGCCGAGTGCGGCCGCAGTGCCGCACAACGCCGCCAGCGAAGCGCTGGTGGTCGCGATGAACAGGCTGTTCTTCAGCGCTTCGACCAGGAACGGGTTGTCCAGCGCCTTGCCGTACCATTGCACCGAAAAGCCGGTGAACTCGCTGGCATGATGGCCAGCATTGAAGGAAAACAACACAACCAGCGCGATCGGCAAATAGAGGAAGGCGAAGACGGCAATGACGAAGGCGCGCATCAGATCAGATCCACCCGACGCGCGCCCGAAACGCGGGTCGAGATGCGGTTGGCGGCAATCAGCACCACCACCGAGACCAGCACCAGCGTGATGGCGATGGCCGATCCGAACGGCCAGTTGCGCGACTGCAGGAACAGATCGACCAGCGCGTTGCCGATGAAGAACACCTTGCCGCCGCCGAGCAGCGTCGGGATCAGATATTCGCCGAGCAGCAGGATCATCACCAGCGAGAAGCCGGTCATCACGCCCGGCAGCGACAGTTTCAATGTCACGCCGAGGAAGGTCGAGAGCGGCGTTGCGCCGAGGTCTGCGGAAGCTTCCAACAGCCTGCGGTCGAGCCGCTCGAGGCTGACATAGATCGGCAAGATCATCAGCGGCAGATAGCCATAGACGATGCCGAGCAGCACCGCGCCCGGCGTATTGATCAGCCTGACATCCTCGAACCCGATATAAGCAAGCAATGCCGGGATGCCGCGCCCGCCCAGCACATACATCCAGGCATAGGTCCGCATCAGAAGGCTGGTCCAGAACGGGATAACGACCAGTGCTAGCAGGATCAGTCGCCAGCGCTGCGGCGCCTGCAAGGCAAGGTAATAGGCGACCGGATAGGCGACGAACAGACAGGCAAGCGCCCCCACCGGCGCCAGCAGCATCGTGTTCCAGAACGCGGTCGCCCGCGCCGGAAGATTGGCATATTGTGCCAGCGTAAAGGCGGCCTGATAGCCGCCTTCCGGTGCCCGCTCGCCAACGCTGAACACGGCGATGGCGATGAACGGCAGCACCAGGAACACCACCAGCCACGCGGTCGCCGGACCGAGCAGCATGGCGGTCAGAAGATTCTTGCGAAGACGGCTGCCGTGCATGGAAGGATTGCCCCGGTGCCGGCGGGCATGAACCCGCCGGTCAAGTTATCTGAGTCGAATTTGAGGCGGCTTGGCTTAGGCCGACTTGAAGCGCGCCATCAGTTCGGCGCGGCCGGGATCGGTCAGCGTCGCCGCCGCGCCGAATTCCAGCGGCGTCAACAAGTCCGCCGCCGGATAGAGGATCGGATTGTCGAGCACCTCCTTCGGCAGCAGCTTGTTGACCCGCGCATCGGTCGACGGCGCGCCATTGGCCAGGTGCTCCTTCACCGCGACCTGCGGGTTCATCAGATAGTTGAGCAGGGCATAGCCGGCCGGCTTGTTCGGCGCATCCTTTGGAATGGCGTAGAAATCGGTCCAGATCTCGCCGCCTTCCTTGCCCAGAACATAGGCGATCTCGGGAATGTCGCGATGCAGCTGCGCGCCGTCGTTCGTCCAGCACATGGTCATCCAGGCATCGCCCGCGCGCATTCCCGGCTGATAGTCTGACGAAACCGCGAACAGATGCGGCTTGACCTTCAGCAGCAGTTCCTCCGCCTTGGCGAGTTCGTCTGATTTGAGCGAGTTGAACGAATAGCCGTAATATTTCAGCGCATTGCCGATCGTGGTCAACTGGTAGTCATGCACCATGGTGCGGCTGTCGCCCTCCGCCATGGCGGTGTCCCAGAACTCCTTCCAGCTCGTCATCGGCTTGGTCAGCTTCTTGGTGTTGACGGCAAAGCCGGTGGTGCCCCAGTTCTTCGGCACGGCGTAGGCCACCCCGTCGATCGTGCCTTCCCCAGTGAAGCGCGGATCCTCCTGCGAGCCGTCGAAATTCGGCAGCTTCGCCATCTCCAGCGGCTCGATGATGCCGAGCTTCTTGTAGGTGGAAATCGTGTAGTTGGTCGGCACGAAAAGGCTCCAGCCCGAGGCGCCGGCCTGCAGCTTGGCCAGCATCTCCTCATTGGAGCCGAACACGTTGACCTCGACGGCAACGCCGGTGTCCTTCTTGAAATTTTCGAATGTCGCCGGGTCATGATAATTCGGCCAGGTGGCGATCGACATGCGATCGCCAAGACTTTCCGCGGCAAAGGCTGGCGTCGGCATGATGCCGATCTCGCGCGCCATCACCGCCGTCGCAATGCCAAGGCCGGTGAGGCCAAGGAAGTCGCGGCGGCCGATCGAGCCGCGCTTCAGGCGCATGAGCTGGTCGACAAAATTCTCAGGGCTTATCGGCAGTCCATCACGATATGATTTCGACATGTTTATCTACCCTCTGGTTGGTCCCGTTGTTTTTGGTTTCCGGAAACGCCAGCGGCGTTCCGGAGGCAAAGCCGATGGCGACGGGTTCACCCGGCTTGAAGAGATTGCCGTGGCCGATCAGATGATCGGCCTTGGCCAGCAGCGTTCCGATGCCCTGGACCTCGATCGCGTATTCCGCCGTCGAGCCCAGGAAGATCCGGTTGCGGACGATGCCTTTGAAGCGGCTGCTTTCGGAAGTGCCGAGACTGAGCGATTCAGGACGCAGGCTGACCGACACGGCCTCGCCTTGCTGTAAGGCGGTGCGCTTGCGCGCCGCAATCACGGTGCCGTCGGCAAGCGCCACCTCCACCAGATCGCCCATATGCCCGGCGACGGTGCCGCTCAAGAGATTGGTCTTGCCGACGAAATCGGCGACGAACAGGTCGGCCGGTTCGTCATAGATCTCGCTCGGCTGTCCGAGCTGGACGATGCGGCCGCCATTCATCACGCAGACGAAATCGCTCATCGACAGCGCTTCCTCCTGGTCGTGGGTGACCAGCACAAAGGTGATGCCGATCTCGCGCTGCAGGTTCTGCAACTCGATCTGCATGTCGGTGCGCAGCTTCTTGTCGAGCGCCGCCAGCGGCTCGTCGAGCAGCAGCACCGCCGGCTTGTTGACCAGCGCGCGCGCCAGCGCGACACGCTGCTGCTGGCCACCGGACAGTTCGTGGATCTTGCGGCGGCCGTAGCCGGCGAGCCGCACCATTTCGAGCGCTTCGCCTGCTCTTGAGGTGACCTCGCGCGACGACAGCCGCGGCCTGGACTGGCGCAGCCCGTAGGCGACATTGTCCTCGACATCGAGATGCGGAAACAGCGCGTATTGCTGGAACACCATGTTGACTGGGCGCCGGTAGGGCGGCGTGCCGGCCATGTCCTGGCCGCGAATGAACACCTTGCCTTCGCTCGGCTGTTCGAAACCGCCGATCATGCGCAGGCAGGTCGTCTTGCCACAGCCGGACGGCCCGAGCAGGGCGACGAAAGCGGATGGCGGGACAGCGAGATCGATGCCGCTCACGGCCGTCACGCTGCCATAGCGCTTGGTGACGCCGCGAAACTCGATGTCGGGCACTGCGGTCAAGGCTGCGGACTCCCCAGGGCGATATCAGAACGCTACCAGAGCCAATGGCGGCTGGTATATACCTCGCTGGTGGTATATCTGATCTATTTTCTTGTTTAAGGGGGTATGGATTGTCCCGCAGCGACGAATACAGCCAGCTCGCCACGCTTATCGCGGCGACGCGGGAGACGAGCGGCGACCTGTTCGGCAAGGCGCTGGTCGATTGGCTGCGGCAGCATGTCAGCTTCGACCACTGCGTGATCTTCGGCTATCGCGGCGCCTCGCGCCCGCCGCTGCTGTTCGAGACGTTCTCGCCCACCGAAAGCCACGTCTTCGTCGCGCTCTACCAGGAAGGGCCGTATCTGCTCGACCCGTTCCATCACGCAGCGGTCGAGCGCAAGGAAGGTTTCTGGCGCATGCGTGAGCTGGCGCCGGACCGCTTCTACGCCAGCGAATATTTTCGCTCCTACTACAGCCAGACCAGGCTGGCCGAAGAGGTCGGCTTCTTCGTGCCGCTGCCGGGCAAGGATGCGCTGGTGCTGTCGCTGATGCGGCTGCGCGCTTCGGGTCCTTTCGGCACCGCCGATGCCAGGTTGTTGCGCGACATGGCACCGGCGGTGATCAGCTTCATCAGGTTGCGTTGGCCAGCTCTTCCGGCCGACGAGCCGGCAGCAGTGAAGCAGGACGAGACGATAGCGCCGGTCAACGAATTCGACCGTGCTCATATCTGGCAGAGCCTGTCGCTGACGCCGCGCGAAAAGCATGTCGTCGACCTGGTGCTGCAGGGGCACTCCACCGAGTCGATCGCCCGGGCCATGCGCATCGTGCCGGGAACCGTGAAAGTCCATCGCCGTAACATCTATCGCAAGCTCAAGATCAAGTCGCAGGCCGGCCTCTTCGCCCGCTTCGTCGAGATCATCGACGCGCGGATCCGGTAATTCCTCCGGCCTTGAACCACCGCTCGATCAGGCTGTTGCGCCGGCTTCCCAGGAACCCGTCTCGGCCATTGTCTTGAGCAGTGGCGCCGGCTTGAAAATGTCCTTGCCGGTGCGCTGATGCCAGTACTCGAGCCGCTTGATAATCTTGCCCGCCCCTTCGAGACCGGCCCAGAACATCGGGCCGCCCTTGCCGATGGGAAAGCCGTAGCCATTGACCCAGACGACATCGATGTCGGACGCGCGGGCCGCGATCCCTTCTTCCAGGATCTTCGCGCCCTCATTGATCAGGGGATAGAGCGTGCGCTCGATGATTTCTTCTGCACTGATCGCGCGCGGAGCGATGCCCTTTTCGTCCGCCTTGGCGCGGATCAGCGCCTCGACTTGCGGGTCCGGAACCGGTGTGCGCGAACCGTTCTCATAGAGATAAAACCCCTTGCCGGTCTTCTGGCCGAACCGTCCCTGCTCGCACAGTGTGTCGGCGATGACGGCCGTCTGCCCGTGCGCCTTGCGGTTGCGCCAGCCGATGTCGAGGCCGGCCAGATCGCCCATCTGGAACGGCCCCATCGACCAGCCGAAATCGGTGAACACCTGGTCGATCTGACGTGGCGTAGCGCCTTCCAAAAGAAGCGCTTCGGATTCCGAACCACGCGCCGCCAGCATGCGATTGCCGACGAAGCCATGGCACACACCGACGACGACGGCCACCTTGCCGATCCGCCGCGCCAAGTCGACGACGGTTGCCAGCGCGTCGGGCGCGGTCCTCTGCGCCCGCACGATCTCCAGCAGCTTCATGACATTGGCCGGCGAGAAGAAGTGCAGGCCGACCACATCCTGCGGGCGCGAGGTCGAGGCGGCGATTTCGTTAACGTCGAGATAGGATGTGTTGGTAGCGAGGATCGCACCGGGCTTCGCCACCGCTTCGAGCTTGCCGAAGACTTCCTTCTTGACCGCCATGTCCTCGAACACCGCCTCGACAATCAGGTCGCAATCGGCGAGATCGGCATAGTCGGTGGAGCCCTTGAACTGGGCGAGCCGCTGGCGCGTGGCATCTTCGCTCAACGAACCGCGCGTGACGGAAACGGCATAGTTCTTCTCGATCGTGCCGAAACCGCGCTGCAACGCTTCCTGGCTTGTTTCCATCAAGGTCACGGGATAGCCGCCATTGGCGAAGGCCATGGCGATGCCGCCGCCCATCGTGCCGGCGCCGATGACGCCGACGCGGGCAATCCTGCGCTTGACGATGTCCTTGGCCGAAATCTTTGCCGCCTCGCGTTCGGCGAAGAAACGAGGGCGATGCTCCCGGGACTGATGGCTGCCGACCAGTTACACGAAAAGCGCACGCTCCGCCGCCAGCGCCGCGTCGAAGGGCAGCGTGACGGCATTGCGCACCGACAGCGCGCAGGCGACCGACGCCTCGAGGCCGCGCGCCTTCCTGGCAAGATCCGCGGCCTCGGCGTCGAGAGCCGCGAGGTCGGTCTCCTTGAGCCCGTCATCGCGATCGCGCACCGGGGTGAAGGGACCACCCTTGCGGGCTATTTCCCTGGCGAAATTCACGGCATGCGTGGTCAGATCGCCTTTGAAGACGGCATCGACGAGGCCCGCTCCATGCGCCTCGGCCGCGCCGATCGGCGCGCCTGAAACGATCATCTTAAAAGCCTTCATAGCGCCTACCAGGCGCGGTAGCCGCGCCGTGCCGCCGCCGCCCGGCAAGAGGCCAAGCTTCACCTCGGGCAAGCCGAGCTTGGCGCCCGCATCGGCGACGCGGAAGTGACAGCCGAGTGCCAGCTCCAGCCCGCCGCCAAGCGCGGTGCCATGAATGGCCGCGATCGTCGGCTTGGCGATGGCTTCCAGCACAGCCACGATGGCGCGCAGTTCGGGTTGCTGCATCGGCTTGCCGAATTCAGTGATGTCGGCCCCGGCAACAAAGGTCCGGCCGGCGCAAGCAATGACGATGGCGGCAACCGAAGCGTCATCCCGCAAGCCAACCAGCGCCTGCATCAGCGGCTCGCGGACATGAAAGCTCAGCGCGTTGACCGGCGGATTGTCGATGGTGACGATGGCGACATCGCCATCACGACTGACCTTGAGGAAATCGGACACACAAACCTCCCAGCAATGGTCGTGATTTACAGCGTCACGACGCGGATGGGAACCGGTTGCCTGGCTGGCATAATGATTGCCGGTCGAGATGCCTGGCCGTCATGATCTCCGAAGTAGCGATCCTTCACACCCCCCTCTGCCCTGCCGGGCATCTCCCCCGCAAGGGGGGAGATTGACAGCTTCTGCGCCTCGCTCACTTTGCAACGTTGCAGATTGGCGAAGGCCACGACAACTGCCGATCTCCCTCCTTGCGGGGGAGATGGCCGGCAGGCCAGAGGGGGGTGCTGTCCCGCCAGCGTCGGCGTCTTGCTCCCGCTACCGCAGCGCCTTCTGCCCGCCCGCGGCCGTAATCACCCCAACGATGATCAGCCCCGTCAGCAGCAATCGCACACCAGCACTGACGCCAAAGGTGTTGAGCATGGTCAGCAAAAGCACCAGGAACAGCGCCGCGCCCCACACCCCGGGCACGTTGGCCTTGCCGCCGGCGACCGACGTGCCGCCGATGACGACGACGGCGATCGATGCCAGCAGATACTCATTGCCGATATCGACATTGGCGCCGCGGAAATAGCCGGCGAGCAGCGCGCCATCGATGCCGCCGAGCGCTCCCGACAGCGTATAGGTGAGGAAGCGGATGCGGCCGACATTGACGCCGGCCAGCCACGCGGCGCGGATGTTCTGGCCGATCGCCAGCACCGAGCGGCCATAGATCATACGTTGCAGCGCGATGGCAGCCCCGACGGTGAACAGCACGGTGAGGATCGCCAGCACCGGAATGCCCAGCACCTGCCAGTTGGCGAAATCGGCGAAGCCCGGCGGCGGCTTGATCTGCAAGCCGCGCCCATAGCTGATGTCGATCGACTGGATGATGAAACTGGCCGACAGCGTGGCGATGATCGGCGGGATGCGCAGCGCCCAGATCAGCAAATAGTTGGCGACGCCGATCGCAGCCCCGCAGGCCAGCGCCGCCAGAAGGCCGACTGCGATCATGGCGTCGTTGCCGTCCATCACCTTCATGGCGACGGCGCTGGCAAGGCCGATATTGGCCGGCAGCGACAGATCGACATTGCCAGGGCCAAGCGTGATGACGAACATCTGGCCGACACCGACGATGACCGTGAACACCGCCAGCGACAGCGCGGCGGTCACCATTCCGCCGGCGCCATAACCGCCGGTGAAGACGATCGTCGCCAGCCACACCAAAAGCGCGCCGAGAAATGACCAGATCCAGGGTTTGGTCAGCAGCGATTTCACCGAGGTCATCGCTCACCTCTCCTTGCGGCTGATCAGCACCCGCGCCGCCAGCACGATAATGAGGATCGCGCCGTTGGCGGCCACCTGCCAGTCGGGCGGAATGTGCATGAAGGTGAGCAGCGGCGAGGCGGCCAGCGCCAGCGTCAGCGCACCGATCACCGCGCCGATCGGCGACACCCGGCCGCCGACGAATTCACCGCCGCCGAGGATGACACCAGCGATCGCCAGCAGCGTATAGCCATTGCCGATATTGGCATCGGCCGAAGTGGTGATGCCGATCAGCGCCATGCCCGACAGCACGCCGAACAGGCCGGCCAGCGAAAACAGCACGATCTTGGTCTTGAGCAGCGACCAGCCTGCGCGCCCGAGCGCCGCCGGATTGCCGCCCGAGCCGCGCAGGATCACGCCATAGGAGGTGCGCATCAGGCCGAAATGGACGATGAAACCGATCAGCAGCGCGGCAATGATCGGGAACGGCACGAAAGGCGGCTTGAATGCCATCAGCCCAAGCAGCCAGTCCGGTGCCTTGCCGCCGGGTTTGGGCAGCACGAGAATGGCGAGCCCCTGCCATACGAAACTCATGCCGAGCGTCACCACGATCGACGGCAAATTGCGCAGATGAATCAGCGCGCCGAGCAGCGCGTAGACGCCGATCGATCCGAGCAGGATCACGACGCCGATGAGCGGCGCATCCTTCAGCCAGGTCGCGGTGACACATCCGACAAAGCCGACGAAGGTGCCGATCGACAGGTCGAGCTCGTTGCCTGATATGACGAACATCTGCGCGATCGTCGCCAGCGCGATCGGGATGGCCAAATTGAGCATCAGGCTGAAGCCGAAATAGCTGATGGCGCGCGGGTTGAGCCAGGCGATGGCAAGCAGCACCAGCACCAGCGACAGTGCCGGCAGCAGCCCGCGCAGCAGGCGTGCGCGGGCCAGCGCACCACGCTCGGCGGAAGTCTTGGCAGCGGTTTCGAGGCTGGCGGCGGTCATCTCAGGCCGCATCGCCGAACGAGGATTGGATGATCTTCTCTTCGGTCAACTCGTCGCGGCGCAGATTGGCGACGATGCGGCCGTTCTTGAAGACATAGACGTGGTCGCAATTGTCGAGTTCTTCGGTTTCCGTGGTGTACCAGAGGAAGGTGCGGCCGCGGCCTGCTTCCTCGCGCACGAGGTCGTAGACCTCCAGCTTGGTGCCGATGTCGACGCCGCGCATCGGATCGTCCATCAGCACGATCTGTGCATCGGAGCCGAAGGCGCGGGCAAACAGCGCTTTCTGCTGGTTGCCGCCCGACAGCGAAAAGATGTTGTTGTTCATATCAGGCGTACGGATGCCGATTTTCTTCTGCCAAAATGCTGCAAGCTCGGCCTCGCGCTGCGGCGAGATCAGCAGCCCTTTGCGCAGGCGCGTAAGCGAGCGGATGCCGATGTTCTCAGTGATCGACCATTGCGGAAAAATGCCGTCCGCCTGGCGGTCGCCGGCCACCAGCGCCACCGGCGCGGTCACCTCGATGCCGGCCCGGGCGCGCGATGCCGCGGCGAAGATCGCCAGCAGCAGGTCGGTCTGGCCGTGGCCTGCCAGCCCGGCAAGGCCGATGATCTCGCCGGCGCAAGCGACAAGGTCGGGGCGGTCCGTCTGCGCGGCCGGCCGCGCCCGGACCCGCAGCGGACTGGCCCCGGGCTTGGCGGCAGCGATTTCGGCGGCGATCTTCTGGCGCGCTTCCGCACCGCCCATCGCCGTCACCAGCCGGTCGCGGTCGAAGACACTCGCGGCGTCTGCGACAACCACCTTGCCGTCACGCATCACCACGATGCGGTCGGCGTTGCGCAGCACCTCGCCCAGGACATGCGAGATCAGGATGCAGCTTTTGCCGCCGGCGACGAAGCGGCGCACGAAGGCCAGCAACTGTCCGGCCGTATGCGCGTCTAGCGACGATGTCGGCTCGTCGAGGATGACAAGGTCGAGACGATCCTGGGTCACCGTGAACGCGCGCGCCACCTCCACCATCTGGCGCCGGCCGATCGACAGGTCGCCGACAATATCCGAGGGCGAGATGCTGTGGCCCGGAAAGATCTCGTCGAGCTTGGCGGCGATCAGCTCGGCCGCCTTGCGCCGCCAGCCGAGCCCGCGCAGCGACGCGTGGTTGATACGCGTGTTCTCGGCAACGCTGAGATTGGGACACAGCGATAATTCCTGAAACACGCAGCGTATGCCGAGCTGCTGCGCCCGCGACACCGAGTAGTTGTCCTCAGTGCCGCCATGCACGCCGATCTGCCCGCTGTCGGGCACCAGCGTGCCCGCCACCATGTGCATCAGCGTCGATTTGCCGGCGCCATTGTGGCCGACGAGACCGACGCATTCGCCGGGCCCGACGTGAAAATCGACGCCGCCCAGTGCGCGAACGGCGCCGAAATGCTTTTCGGCGCCGTTCAGTCTGATGATGTCAGCGTTCCCTTCAGGCATGCTCAACGATATCCGTTCGGCGATACGGACGGCAACGCTGCCGTGATGCTCACTTGATGTTGGCTTTGATGGCCGCGATTGCATCTTCCTGCGTGTATTCGTGGCTGGCAACGCCACCCTTGGGGATCTTCGGCAACTCGGCCTCGAAATCGTCTTGGGTGAAGGCCAGATACGGCACCAGCAGATCGTGCGGAATGTCCGTGCGGCCGTCGAGCACCTGCTGCGCCACCCAGAAGGCGAGCGACGACACGCCGGGCGCGATCGATGCCGACCAGGTCTGGTAGCCGTCCTTGTCCTTCTGTTCCTTCCACCACTGCAACTCGTCCTGGCGGTTGCCCATGATGATGGTCGGGCGCGGCTTGCCGGCGGCGGCGAAGGCCTGTGCCGCGCCATAGCCGTCACCGCCCTGGTCGACGATGCCGACGACCTCGGGCAGCGACGGCAGGATGGTCGCCACCGCCTTCTGCGCCGTCGTCTGGTCCCAGTCGCCGGTCACCGAACCGACGATCTTGAACTCGGGATGGGCGGCAACGCCTTCGAGGATGCCGGCATGAATGGCATCGTCGATCGAGGTACCGGCAAGGCCACGGATTTCCAGCAGGTTCCCACCCTTGGGCTGGAACTTGGCCATCTGCTCGACTTCCTGCTTGCCCATGTCCTTGAAGTCCACGACGACGCGATAGGCGCAAGGTTCGGTTACGGTGCCGTCGAAAGAGACAACGACAATACCGGCATCGCAGGCCTGCTTGATGGCGCCGTTGAGCGCATCCGGCGAGGCGGCGTTGATGACGATCGCGTCATAGCCCTGCAGGATCAGGTTCTGCACCTGCGCCGCCTGCGTCGGCACTTCCTTGTCGGCGGTGGTGAAGATATCGGCCGCGCCGACGATCTTGTCGGCGACCGCCTTCTTGGTGACGATGCCATAGCTGTCGAGCATCGCCTGCCGCCACGAATTGCCGGCATAGTTGTTGGAAAAGGCGATCTTCTTGCCACTGGTATCGGCCAGCGCCGTGCCCGAGGCGAGCATTGCGGCCAGAGCGCCCAGAACGAACAGTTTCTTCATGTCGTAATCCTCCCAGATGTGTTGACTGCTGCAATTCCCGCCGGCTTTGACCCCGGCCTCACTCCCAACTCTGATTTGAGCACGGATTGTCGCGCACTCAAAACAGTCTCAATCCCGGCACCCGTACCCGGAGCCGGTACAATGACGTCGACGCGGTTATGTAGAGGCTTTGTAGGTCGTCGTCGCCGAACGTGAAATTCGCGCAATCTTCGGGCGTCCGGATGACGCCAAGAATGGCGCCCGACGCATCAAAGACATGGATGCCGCCGGGGCCGGTGCAGTAAAGATTTCCGCGGCTGTCGATCTTCATGCCGTCCGGCGCGCCCGGCCCCTCGCCCTCGGTCACGGCCCAGACGGCTCCGCCGTTCAGGTCGCCATTCGCCTCGACACCAAACACCCTGATGTGTCCTTGTTCGGTGTCGTTGATGAACAGCCGCGACTCGTCCAGCGAAAAGCAAAGTCCGTTCGGCTGCACGAAATCGTCGGCCAGCAACGTCAGTTGTGCGCCGTCGCCATCGATGCGGTAGACACCCTGGAACGGCAGCTCCTGAGGACGTGGCACGCCATAGAATTCCACCCTGCCATAGCCCGGATCGGTGAAGTAAACCGACCCGCCGGTGGCGATAACGATGTCGTTCGGGCTATTGAGCTGTTTGCCCTGATGGTGCGTGGCAAGCACGGTCACGCTGCCGTTGGGCTCGGCGCGGGTCACACGGCTCATCGCGTGCTCGCAGGTGACCAGCCGCCCCTGGCGGTCCAGCGTGTTGCCATTGGCCTTGTGGCTCGGTTCGCGGAACAGCACGATCTCGCCCGCGCTGCCGCGGCGGTACATACGGCTTTCCGGAATGTCGGAGAAGACCAGCCACTTTTCGTAGGGGTGCCAGACCGGCCCTTCGAGGAAGCCGAAGCCGCTCGCCAGCGTTTCGATCGTCGCATCGCCGACGACGTCGTCCAGGCCGGAATGGCGGGCGCGCGCCGACACCGACATCACCGGCTCCCGGCGGCGCGACCAGCCGTGCGTATCCGCATGGTGACGAATGGCATGAGCGCTTCCCCGATATGATCTTCTCGTTGGGGATCGAGCGTAGTTGCGGCGCCGACGTGGCGATACCGGTCAAAGCGCACGGCCGACTGTGCGTTTGCACAGTCGCAAAGAACTGCAATCAGTGGCCCGGCGGCGCCTGTGTCAGCCAGGCATCGAGCCGGTCCTGCTCGCGGCGTAGCGCGTCGATGTTGATCAGGCCGCGCGCCATGGCGAGATAGATCGCCCGCGTCCGCGAGTTGAACACGGAAGCATCGCCGGCGCCGTCTTCCGCCGGCACGATGCCGAGCTTGTCGTAGACATGCTTGATGCGGCTTTGTGCGCCACGGATCGACAGGCCCCGGCGTGCGGCGATGGCGCGGTCGGTCAGGCCGAGCGCGATGTCGATCAGGCTTTCATATTCGCCGTCGGTGATGCCCTCGAACTTGTCCTGCACGCGGTGCTGGATGCCGCGGATCTCGCGGTCGATAATGCAATGGCCATCGCGGAAAACGCCGCGCAAGGCGGACCGCATGCCCTCCTCCGTCGCTGACTTCAGCACATAGCCGTAGACCGAGCCGGGCGGCACGATGCGCGCCACGCCGCGCACATAGGCCTCGTCGGCGAAATTGGACCAGAACAGGATGTGCGTGCCGGCGCGGCGGTTCCAGATCGCCTTAGCGACCTCGATCCCTGTCGCCTTCGGCATCTGCAGGTCGAGCACGACATGCGGCGGCTCGCGCTCGGCCGCCAGGCTGATGGCGTCCTCGCCATCGCTTGCTTCGATCACCTCGACGTCGCCGGGCCACAATTGCTCGACGGTGCGCCGCGCGAAGGTGCGGTGCAGCCCGTCATTCTCGGCGATCATCACAAGCATCACATGGCCTCCGACACGGCGAGCTCGCCGGATGCTGTTGCAGCCGCCGCAGTCGGCAATTCCCGCGACGGCTGGCGGTCGATCTCGACGACGACACGCGTGCCGCCGCTTTTCGTGCCACCGCTCTTGCGTCCGGCCTGGCCGATGCGCAGCCGTGCCCCGATAAGGGCGGCCCGCGTGTGCATATGGCCGATGCCGCCATGAGCCGCCGGATCGACAACGCCGCATCCCTGGCCGTCATCGGTGACGATCACCCGCAGCACGCTCGCGGTCGACGCCAGCAGCACATCGATGCGGTGCGGTGCGGCGTGGCGAACGGCATTGTTGATGGCTTCCTGCACGATCCGGTAGAGCGCGGTGCGGACAGGCTCGGGCAGGCTGTCGGCGGCGCCGTCGCTGGTGTCGGCGATGCGCACGGCGATCGGTGGCTTGGCCCTGGCGACGCTGCGATTGAGATGCGCCTCGACGGCGTCGCGCAGGCCGAACAGTTCGAGCACGCTCGGCCGCATGTCATCGACGATGTGGCGCAGTTCCGTCAGGCAGCCGGCGACCTCCTGCTCGAGATCGGCAAGCTGCGCCGCCCGCGCCACGCCCTGGCCACGAAGGGCCGAAAGCTGGCGCGCAATGCGGGCGAGGTCGGCGAGCGTCTGGTCGTGCAGGTCCATGGCCATGCGCCGGCGTTCGCGCTCCATGCCTTCGGTCAGCTGCGAGGCACCGACCCGCAGCAGTTCGACGCGGTTGCGCGCCTCGCTCTCGGCCAGCATGGCGCGGCGCGCCTCCTCGGTCTGGATCAGCGCGAAGATATAGGGCGCGATCAGGTCCGCGCATTGCTGGGCGACCGCGACATCGGCAAGCGTGTAGCAATCGACCTCGTGCCGGCTGATGTTGAGCGCGCCGATAATGCCGCCACGTGCCCTGAGCGGCACGACGATGCGGCTGCGCAGTCGGGCGGCGAAGATCGGCCCATCGATGGCGGTGGCGAAATGGAAGCGCTCGTCGCTCAACGCGTCATCGGCGAGCAGATAGGGTACCTCGCCCCACAGCACCGAGCGGATCGGGCTGACTTCGGTCGGCAGCGGGTGTTGGGCAAGTTCGCTCCAGCTGGTGTGGAAGCCGGCTTCATAACAGGCGTGCCGGCGGCCGTCATGCGACAGCACCGCCAGATCCATATGGTCGTGCGGAATGAGCGAGCCGATCTCGATGGCTGTCGCGCGGAACGCCGTGCCGGGATCGATATGGCCGGCAAGCGCCCGCGATATCGCCAGCAGCCGGTCGATCAGGACCAGGGACACTTCCGCCATTGCTTTCACGATCCTCCCGTGCCGGGAAATAGTGGACGCATGCCGCCGCCGCTGTCAACGACGGCTCGGTTGGCCATAGGGCTCCGCACTCAGGTTGACAAAAGACCTGACGACAGTTCGGCGGTGTCGGCTTTTGTGCCGGTAATAGGAATTTTTTCTTGACTCCGTGCCCTCAGCTATGGTACATATTCGTCCATGGTGCTGATTTGCGCCAATGACCCGCCGCACAGGCGGGTTTTTCGTTTGATGCTCCGTCAGCCAATGCGCAGGCGAAGGCTCCGAAGGAACCCGCTAACCCGAGTTCGTTGCCCTGCCGTTGGCCCGCCCGATCAACTTGCGGTGCAGTGATTGTAAAGGGTTCGCGTCCTGGTCTAGGGAAGAAGCCAGGAGACCGAAACAGAATGCCAGTGACGCATAACGTTGCTCCGGGCGCCCCGGGAATTCCGGCCCGTTGGACGTCTAGCGCCAAGAGTGGCGTCGGAACTTCGCTTTCGCCGGCCGGCCGGATCTGGTTCACGATCAGCCACGGCATCCTCAACGAGATCTACTATCCGCGCCTCGACAGCGCCTGCACGCGCGACCTTGGCCTGATCGTCACCGGCCCCGGCTGCTATTTCTCGGAAGAGAAGCGCGATGCCGCGCACATCATCGAACCGTTCGAGGACGGCGTGCCCGCCTACAGGCTGGTCAACACCGCGAGCGACGGCGCCTACCGGATCGAAAAGCGCATCCTTGCCGATCCGGCGCGGCCCGCTTTGCTGCAAGAAATCACCTTCACGCCGCTCACAGGTGCCGCCGGCGACTACCGTGTCTACGCCCTGCTGGCGCCGCATCTGGTCAATGCCGGCATGGGCAACACCGCCTGGGTCGGCGAGCACAAAGGCAAGCCCGTGCTGTTTGCCTCGGGGCGTGGCACCTGCCTGGCGCTGGCCTCCTCGTTGCCCTGGCGGAGCGGCTCGGCCGGCTATGTCGGTGTCTCCGACGGCTGGCAGCAACTGCACAACACCGGCGTGCTCGATCCGGCATGCCAGCGGGCCGAGGACGGCAATGTCGCGCTGACCGGCGAGATCGGCTTTTCCGAGACCAAGACCAAGGCCGTGCTGGCTCTGGGGTTTGGAGCGACACCCGACGAAGCGGCGGAGACTGCTCTTGCCAGCTTGAAGCAAGGCTTTGAACCAGCGGCGAAGTCATATGTCGAAGAATGGCGTAAATGGCAAAAGAGCCTGCTGCCGCTGGACCGTCATGGCGAATCGGGGATCAACAGCTACCGCATCAGCACCGCGGTTCTGGCGACGCACCGGTCGATCGCCATGCCGGGCGGCGCGGTCGCCAGCCTGTCTATCCCGTGGGGCTTCAACAAGGGCGACGACGATCTCGGCGGCTACCATCTGGTCTGGCCGCGCGATCTGGTCGAGACGGCTGGCGGCTTCCTCGCTGCCGGCGACGCCGCCTCGGCGCTGCAAATCCTCGACTATCTCAGCTCCATCCAGCAGCCCGACGGCCACTGGCCGCAGAACGCCTGGCTCGACGGATCGGCCTATTGGCCCGGTATCCAGATGGACGAATGCGCCTTCCCGCTGCTGCTGGCCGACGCCTTGCATCGCGCGGGCCATTTGCCGCGCGCCAGGCTCGCAGCCTTGCTGCCGATGATCGAGCGCGCCGCCGGCTATGTCGTGCGCAACGGACCGGTCACCGGCGAGGACCGCTGGGAAGAGGATGCAGGCTACAGCCCGTTCACGCTCGCCGTCGAGATCGCCGCACTGCTGGCCGCGGCCGACCTGGTCGACGCCTGCGGCAAGCCTGAGCCGGCGGCCTATCTGCGCGAGACCGCCGATGTCTGGAACGACCAGGTCGAACGCTGGACCTATGTCACCGGCACGGCGACCTGCAAGGCGGTAGGCGTCGAAGGCTACTACGTCCGCATCGCGCCGCCCGACGGCGCCGAGGCCGGCTCGCCGAAGGATGGCTACGTTCCGATCAAGAACCGGCCGCCCGGCGATAGCGACCGGCCCGACGAGGAAATCGTCAGCCCGGACGCGCTGGCGCTGGTGCGTTTCGGCCTGCGGGCGGCCGATGATCCGCGCATCGTCGATACAGCTAGGGTTATCGATGCGCAATTGCGCTGCGACCTGCCGCAAGGCCCGCTCTGGTATCGCTACACCAGCGACGGCTATGGCGAGCACGAAGATGGCGCGCCATTCGACGGTACCGGCCAGGGCCGTCCGTGGCCGTTGCTGGCCGGCGAGCGCGCCCACTACGAGCTGGCGGCAGGGCGCAAGGACAAGGCGGCCAGCCTGCTGGCAGCACTGGAAGGCTCGGCCGGACCGGGCGGTCTGTTGCCGGAGCAAGTCTGGGACGGCGCTGATATGCCAGAGCGCGAACTGCTGCATGGCCGCCCCTCGGGCAGCGCCATGCCCCTGGTCTGGGCGCATTCGGAGCATATCAAGCTGTTGCGCTCGCTGCGCGACGGCGCGGTCTTCGACATGCCACCGCAAGGCGTCAAGCGCTACATCGAGGACAAGACGGTATCGCCGTTCAGGACATGGCGGTTCAACAACAAGATCCGCACCATGCCCGCCGGCAAGATGCTGCGCGTCGAGCTGCTGGCCCCAGCCACGATTCACTGGAGCACCGACAACTGGACGACCGCCCATGACAGCCAAACGGCGGAGAACGCGTTCGGCATCCATCTTGCCGATCTGTCCGTCGCCGGCCTCCCCGAGGGAAGCACGCTGATCTTCACTTTTTTCTGGCCCGGGACCGGCGATTGGGAGAATGTCGACTTCTCCGTCACATCAGGCGCCTGGGATAACCAGGTGATCCTTCCTCGATAAACCCCGTAAATCTTTCAGCAAACAGGGACGAAACCATGCAGATCGGAATGATGGGACTGGGCCGGATGGGCGCCAACATGGTCCGGCGCCTGATGCGCGACGGCCACGAATGCGTCGTCTACGACATCAACCCCGCCAGCGTCGCGGCCCTGGTGACCGACGGCGCGCTAGGGGCGGCATCAATGGAAGAATTCGTCGGCAAGCTCGCCAAGCCGCGTTGTGTGTGGCTGATGCTGCCGGCAGCCATCACCGGCAGGATCATCGATCAGGTCGCGACCCTGATGGAGCCGGGCGACATCGTCATCGACGGCGGTAATTCCTACTATCACGACGCCGTCGACCAGGCCGCGAAACTGGCCACCAAGGGTATCCATCTTGTCGATGTCGGCACCAGCGGCGGTGTCTGGGGTCTGGAGCGTGGCTATTGCCTGATGATCGGCGGTCCCGATGTGGCGGTGCAACACCTCGATTCGGTCTTTGCCACGCTGGCGCCGGGCGCCGACGCCGGCTCCAATCCGCCCGGGGATGCCGGGACCGCCCCCTTTGGCTATCTGCATTGCGGACCGAGCGGCGCCGGCCACTTCGTCAAGATGGTGCACAATGGCATCGAATATGGCGTCATGGCCGCCTATGCCGAGGGCATGAACATCCTGAAGTCGGCCAATGCCGGCAAGCGGCAACGAACGGCGGACGCCGAGACCAGCCCGCTGGAAAACCCGCAATACTACCAGTTCGACATCGATCTTCCCCAGGTGGCCGAGGTCTGGCGGCATGGCAGCGTCATCGGCTCCTGGCTGCTCGACCTGACGGCCGGCGCGCTGAAGAGCGATCCGGGCCTGGCGAATTTCGGCGGCCGCGTCTCGGATTCCGGCGAAGGCCGCTGGACGCTGAAGGCGGCGATCGACACCGGCGTGCCGGCGCCGGTGCTGTCCTCGGCGCTGTTCGACCGCTTCTCCTCACAAGGCGAATCCGAATTCGCCGACAAGCTGTTGTCCGCCATGCGCTATGCCTTTGGCGGCCATGTCGAAAAGGCCGGCAAGTGACGGCGGCAGGGGAGACGCTCATGAGGCAGGAACGGTCCGATACGCTGGTGCTCTTCGGGGCGACCGGCGACCTCGCCCACAAGAAGATATTTCCAGCGCTTTACCAGATGGTCGCCAAGGGCACGCTCACCGAACCGGTGATCGGTGTCGCCTTCGACGCCTGGGACCTCAAGCAATTGCAGGCGCGCGCCCGCGACGGCATCGTCAATGCGCTCGGCAAGATCGACGAAGAGGCGTTTGCCAAATTCGCCTCCCTGCTGCGCTATGTCAGCGGCGACTACCGCGATGGGGCGACGTTCGAGAAACTGAAAAGCGCGCTCGGCACCGCGCAGCGGCCGCTGCATTACATGGCAGTGCCGCCGACCATGTTCGAAACCGTCGTCCAGGGCTTGGAGCAATCGGGCACGGCCCAGGGCGCGCGGCTGATGGTGGAAAAGCCTTTCGGCCACGATCTGCAATCGGCACGCTGGCTGAACCGGGTTCTGCACCTGGTATTCGACGAACAGTCGATCTTCCGCATCGACCACTATCTCGGCAAGGAAGCGATCCAGAACCTGCTCTATTTCCGCTTCGCCAATTCCCTCCTCGAGCCGATCTGGAACCGCAATTTCGTCGAGAGCGTGCAGATCACCATGGCCGAGGATTTCGGCGTCGAGGGTCGTGGCCGCTTCTATGACGATGTCGGCTGCATCAGGGACGTCATCGAGAACCATCTGCTCAACATCCTGTTGCTGCTTGCCATGGAGCCGCCCGTCGGCCGTTCCGCCGACGACCTGATCGACGAGAAGGTGCAGGTGCTGCGCGCCATCCGCACGCTGACCAGGGACGATGTCGTGCGCGGCCAGTTCACCGGCTATCTCACTGAACCGGGCGTGGCGCCGAACTCGCCCGTCGAGACCTTCGCGGCGGTGCGCTTCTTCGTCGACACCTGGCGCTGGCAGGACGTGCCGTTCTTCATCCGCGCCGGCAAGAACATGCCGGTGCATGTCACCGAAGTGGTGGTGCGGCTGAAGCGGCCGCCGCTCGACGTCTTCGACCCGATCAAGCCCGCCGACCAGAACTACGTCCGCTTCCGCATCGATCCACAGGTGGTGATCGCCATCGGCGCCCCGCGCAAGGCGCCGGGCGACGACATGATCGGCGAGCAGGTCGAACTGACGGCGCTCGACGACAGCAAGGGCGACATGCCGCCCTATGAGCGGTTGATCGGCGATGCCATGAACGGTAACGGTCAGCTGTTCACCCGCCAGGATGCAAGCGAACTGGCCTGGCGCATCGTCGGCCCGGTGCTTGGCGACACGACGCCGCCGCATCTCTACGAGCCGGGAACATGGGGGCCCGTGGACGTCATGGCCGGTTTCGGGCCGCCCAACGGCTGGATTGATCCGGTGAAATGAGAGGCTGACACGATGGCCAAGGCGGTGAAACAACAGGCATCGGGCCCTGAGAAGTCAGCTGAAAAGATCGTGCTTTCGATCGATATTGGCGGCTCGCACGTCAAGATCCTGACCAGCGCCGGCGGCGAGGAGCGCCGCGTCGACTCCGGGCCGGACCTGACGCCGCAGCAGATGATCGACGCGGTCAAGAAGCTCGCCGAGGGCCTGCCCTATGACGTCATCTCGATGGGCTATCCCGGCCCGGTCAACCACAACAGGCCGCTCACCGACCCTGCCAATCTTGGCAAGGGTTGGGCTGGATTCGACTTCGCGGGTGCGTTCGGCAAACCGGTGAAAGTGGTCAACGATGCGCTGATGCAGGCCATCGGCAGCTACGAGGGCGGGCGCATGCTGTTCCTCGGGCTCGGCACCGGCCTGGGTGCGGCGATGATTGCCGACAACGTCGCCCAGCCGATGGAACTCGCCCACCTTCCCTACAAGAACGGCAAGAGCTTCGAGGATTATGTCGGCGAACGCGGCCTGGTAAAGCGCGGCAAGAAGAAATGGCGCAGATATGTCTTCGACGTCGTCGACCGGCTGCGTGCCGCCATGCAGCCGGACTATGTCGTCATTGGCGGCGGCAATGTCGACAAGCTCGATGAATTGCCCGCGGACTCCAGGCGTGGCGACAACACACGCGCCTTCGAAGGCGGATTTCGTTTGTGGCGCGACAAGGCATTGATAGTCTGATATTGTTATTGTTTAATATAGTTGTTCAAAATAACGTGTGCCGCGGCATCAAGTCATTGCGCTACGCAGATTTGCCGACTAGGAATTCCGCGCCACAACAACGCCACCCGTCCCGTGGATGCACAGAGGACGCCGTAGCATTTTGATTTTGCGCATGATCCTTTCCGGGAATCGAATCCGATTTTCAGGTCATTCGCTTTAGACGGAGAAATAGAGTGACCGACGATAGCAACAGCGCCCGTAAAGACATCGACCTGCTCGAGCTGACCGCCCACATCGTGTCCGCTTACGTCGAGAAGAACCGCTTGCCCGCCTCCGGCTTGCCCGACCTCATCGCCAGCGTCAGCGCGTCGATAAGCGGGCTCGGCAAGCCGGTGGCCCCGGTGGCTGCCCCCCTGGTCCCCGCCGTCAACCCCAAGAAGTCGGTGACACCGGATTTCATCATCTGCCTCGAAGACGGCAAGAAGTTCAAATCGCTGAAGCGTCATCTCGGCGTGCATTTCGGCCTGACGCCGGACGCCTACCGCGCCAAATGGGGCTTGCCGTCGGACTATCCGATGGTCGCCCCCAACTATGCCGCCTCGCGTTCGCTGCTGGCGAAGTCGATCGGCCTCGGCCGCAAGGCCGCTCCCGTGAAGGCACCTGCCAAGGGCAGGAAGGCCAAGATTTCAGCCTGAGGCAAAGACTCAAATTTGGCTCTGAGCCAATAGATCGATTGGAGCCTGCCGGCGAATCTGCCTTGGCAGGCTTCATGTTTTCATGGCTTGGATAGATCGGACAAGGTCTCTGGGGGAAGCCATGAACTACACCAGGATGGTGATCGAGAAAGAGGCGCCGGAGGAGTACGGCTACGACCGCATCCGTTACAATCTCTCCGAAAGTTCGATCGCCGACCAGAAACTCTCCGACATCGGCCTGTCACTGCCTGATCTGACGCTGTTCTATGGCGAGCATCGCGGCGACAAGGCGTTGCGCGCGCTGATTGCAGCGCACGACGCCGGCATTTCATCAGATGATGTCCTGGTCACCGCCGGTGCCGCCGGCGCGCTGTTCATCATCTCAACCTCGCTTTTGTCGGCGAACGACCATCTCGTCGTCATCAGGCCCAACTACGCCACCAACATCGAAACCCCAAGGGCGATCGGCTGCGCCATCAGCTTTGTCGACCTGGCCTTCGAGGAGGGCTTCGCCATCGATGTCGAACGCGTCAAGGCGGCGATGCAGCCGAACACCAGGCTGATCAGCGTCACCTGCCCGCACAACCCGACCGGCACGATGATGAGCCGAACCGAACTCGATGCGCTGGTGGCGCTCGCCGAAAGCACGAACTGTCATCTGCTGGTCGACGAGACCTACCGCGACCTTTCCTACGGCCGTCGCCTGCCGTCGGCGGCATCGCTGAGCCCGAAGGCGATCAGCGTCTCGGCGCTGTCCAAGGCCTTCGGCATTCCCGGCATCCGCATCGGCTGGCTGATCACCAGGGATGCGGAGCTTCAGGAAAAG
Source organism: Mesorhizobium sp. M0293 (assembly GCF_040321735.1). Taxonomy (NCBI): domain Bacteria; kingdom Pseudomonadati; phylum Pseudomonadota; class Alphaproteobacteria; order Hyphomicrobiales; family Phyllobacteriaceae; genus Mesorhizobium; species Mesorhizobium sp. M0293. Next base: position 4,329 of record NZ_JAMYSA010000084.1, on the reverse strand, counting down.
TTCCTGGCCGCCAAGGAACAGATCGGCATTTGCGGCAGCGTCATCGACGAAGGCATTGCGCGCGGCATGCTTGAGCGCCGGGACGCCTTCCTGGCGACGCTGCTGCCCGAAATGGCGAAGCGACGCGACATCGTCCAGGCCTGGATCGACCGCGAGCCGCTGGTCGACTGGGTGCGGCCGGAAGGTGGCGTCGTCGGCTTCCCACGCCTGAATGTCGATCCCGGTTTCGACCTCGACCGGTTCTATGTGAACCTGCTGGAGAACCACGGCACCTATGTCGGACCCGGCCACTGGTTCGAGATGGAGAAGCGCTTCTTCCGCATCGGCTTCGGCTGGCCGACGGAAGCCGAATTGAAGGGTGGCCTCGACGCTATCTCCGTCGCGCTGCGGCAGTAAATTTCCTATGCGGCCGATCGACTAGGCCGAAATTTTCTTGATCCGGAACCGTTTTTGGCGCACATGCCGCTGCGAACTGAGCTAAAAGTTCCGCCAGCCGGACCAGCGCCCAACGTGGAAGTGCCCCGCCAGCTGATGCCATTCGAACGGGGCCTCTTAAATCCATGACAGCCGAACAGATATCATCTGACCAGCGCTACGCCGCGTTCCGCCATCGCTCCTTCCTGAGCTATTGGGCGGCGCGTTTCCTCACCACATTCGCCACCATGATCGTGTCCGTGGCGGTCGGCTGGCAGATGTACGATTTGACCCGCGACCCGCTCGATCTGGGCCTGGTCGGCATCGTCCAGTTCCTGCCGTCGTTGTTGCTGGTGCTGGTCACCGGCGTCGTCGCCGACCGCTTTGGCCGCCGCCTGATCATGGCGCTGGCGGTGGTGGTGGAGGCGGGCTGCGCGCTGACGCTGCTGCTTCTGACGTTGCGCGGCATCAGCGGGCCACTGCCGATCTTCGTCGTGCTCGCCATGTTCGGCGTCGCCCGCGCCTTCTTCGGCCCGGCCTCGGCCTCGCTGTTCGCCAATCTGGTGCCGCCTGAGGATTTCGCCAACGCCATCGCCTGGAATTCGTCGGCTTGGCAGACGGCGACCATCGTCGGTCCGGTCGCCGGCGGCCTGCTCTACGGCGTGTCGCCGGAAGTGGCCTACGGCACCGCCGCTGTCCTGATGCTTGTGTCCGGGCTGCTGATCTTCACCATCCCGAAGCCGTCGCAGCGCACCGAGACGGAAAAGCCGACGATGGAGCACCTGTTCGGCGGGTTTAGCTATATCTGGAGCGAGAAGATCGTGCTGGGCGCCATCTCGCTCGATCTGTTCGCCGTGCTCCTGTCCGGCGCCTCGGCGCTGCTGCCGGTCTACGCGCGCGACATCCTCCAGCTCGGTCCTTGGGGGCTCGGCCTGCTGCGCTCGGCGCCAAGCGTCGGCGCCATCTGCGTCGCTATCTGGCTGGCCGGGCATCCGCTCCGCAACCACGCCGGAATGATCATGCTGGCTTCCGCCGCGTCATTCGGCGCCTTCACCGTGCTGTTCGGCCTGTCGACCATCACCTGGCTGTCGATCGTCGCCCTTGCCTTCCTTGGCGCCACCGACATGTTCAGCGTCTACATCAGGGAAACCCTGATCCAGCTGTGGACGCCCGACCACGTGCGCGGCCGTGTCAACGCTGTCAACCAGGTCTTCGTCGGAGCTTCCAACGAGGTCGGCGAATTCCGCGCCGGTACGATGGCGGCGTTGATCGGCACGGTGCCGGCCGTCGTGGTCGGCGGCGTCGGCGCGATCGCGGTCGCCGGATTGTGGATGGTGCTGTTTCCGCAACTGCGCAAGGTCCGCCACCTCAACGGACGAAACTGATCCTCTTCCGGTTGACAGCCGACATGCCTCGCCCATGCCACAGGAGTTCTCATGGTCACTTGCTACTTGAAATATATCATTGACCCCTACAAGCTTGCCGAGTTTGAAGATTATGGCCGTCGCTGGATAGGTCTGGTCAACCACCTCGGCGGAAACCATCACGGCTATTTCCTTCCAAGCGAGGGGGCCAACAATATCGCTTATGCGATGTTCAGTTTCCCGAGCCTTGCCGACTACGAGGACTATCGCAAACGGATGGCTGCCGACCCGGAATGCCAGGAAGTGTTTGAAATGGAAAAACGCAATCGCAGCATTCTCAGCTATGAGCGCAGCTTCCTGCGGCCGGTGCTCGAACCTTAGCTATTGCTCGGCTTGCCGAAAATCCCCCGCAGGAACTCGTCCAGCCAGCGCTTGAGATGCATGTCCCAGATCAGCCGGCCGCCGAGATGATCACGGCCGGGCTGCGCGCCCGGCAGTTCGAAGCGATGCGCGCCGCGCACCACCCAGCGCTGCATCATCGCCCTGGTCAACTCGCCATGGAACTGGATGCCCCAGGCATTGTCGCCATAGCGGAAGGCTTGGTTGGGATAGGTCTCGGCCGTGGCCAGCAGCGTCGCGTCCCTGGGCAGCGAAAAGCCCTCGCGGTGGAACTGATAGACCATCTCCGGCCAGTGCATCAGTTGCTTGCCGGCCTCGGTCGCCTTCAGCGGATACCAGCCGATCTCGACCAGCCCGTCGCCGTGGCCCTCGACCTTGCCGCCGAGATGGTTGACCAGCATCTGCGCGCCAAGGCAGATGCCGAGACATGGCCGGTTCTCCCTCAGCGGGATTTCCAGCCAGTTGGTCTCGCGGCGGACGAACTCGTCCTCGTCATTGGCGCTCATCGGCCCGCCGAACACCACCGTGCCGGCGTGGCCGTCCAGCGTGTCCGGCAAGGCATCACCCAGCGGTGGACGGCGGATGTCGAGATCGAAACCTTCTTCCAGCAGCATGTGGCCGACGCGTCCGGGGCTCGAATTCTCCTGATGCAGCACGATCAGGATCTTTGGCTTCGAACTCGTCTGGCGCGGCATGGGAAGGCGAAAATCCTATTCGTCGCTCGATGTTCCGGTGGCGCCAGGTGCAAGTGCGGCCGCCTTGCGGCGCGCCTCGACGCGGTCGCGGCGTTCCACGCCGATCAGCTCGGCGACGCGCCAGACCGTATTGTCTTCCAGCTCGTGCAGCTCGCCATCGGCATAGACGATCTCCCACATCAGGCCGATAAAAGCCTTGCGCGCATCGGCATCGAGGTGACGCTTCAAGACACTGGTGAAGGCATAGAGATCGATCGCCTCATTGTCGGCCCGCTCGCCGGCGGCGGCAAGCGCTTCGAGTTCTGCGCCGCCAATCGAGTAGCTCTGCGCCAGCACCGCCTTGAACCGCTCCCACTCGACATCCTGACGCACGCCATCGGCGTTCATCACATGGTAGAGGAGCGCCGAAGCCGCAACGCGCGGATCGTCGATGCTGGACTGCGTGCCGGCGCCGGCCGGCAAATCCCTGAGAAATGACAGAACGCGTTCAAACATAGCTCATTCCCCAACGGCCTGACGGCCGGCCCAACTCAAAACAACCGAAACCGGCGCGGCGATTTTTCCGCTTCCTCGTCCGGATCGACGCCGGGATCGTCCGGCAGCCGTGCAAGCTCCTCGGCCGGCTCGACGCCCTCGGCATCGGTCGGCACCGCAGCGAAGGCCGCCGCCGTGATCGGCCTGACATGATCCTCGTGGTTCCCGGCGTCCTTGCTCGCCGTCTCGGCCGGGCGGGTTTCGTCGATCACCTCGACCGGCCTTTTTTCGCTCGTCGGCTTTGCCAGCGCTTCGATGACCGGCGCCGCGCTGGCTGGTGCATCGTCATGGCTGTCGATCAACTGGCCGAGACGCTCCATTGGCGCGCGCCACTCGAAGGCGTCGAGCCGGCCGGTGATCGGCGATGCCGGCGCCCAGCGCTCGGACACCACGCCGTCGGCGACCCAGGCCGGAACGCGCGGCGCCCGTACCGCCCTGGACAAAAGTTGCCGCACCTTGCCCTGATCGCCGGTCTCGGCCTCCTCGATGTCGGCGAGCAGCAGATAGGCGCCCTCGCGACGATCCATCCGGATCGCGGCCTCGGCCTCGCGGCGGGCGGTCGAGAAATCCTGCGCGTCGAGCGCCGCGCGTGCCACCGTCATCGACGACTCGGCGTGGTTCTTCTTCATCTCCTGCAGCTTCTTCGCCCGGTTGAGGCGGTCGAGCACCGCATCGCCAGGCCTTGCATGGGTGTAGAGTTCGGCGACCTCCGGGTGCGGCTCGGCCTTCCACGCTGCCTCGAGGATCTTTGAGCCCTTGCGCACGTCGTTCTGCTTGAACAGCGCGGCGGCGGCGGCAACGGCGGCGGGCGCGAAGTTGGGGGCGAGCCGGTTGGCCTCGATCGCCGCGGTTCTGGCGGCGGCGGGATCGCTGTCGGCAAGCGCCTGCGCCTTGGCACTCAACAGCACGGCGCGGCGGCGGTT